>JAMDCE010000453.1:2616-5130 GCA_023489135.1 Chloroflexota bacterium | reverse complement strand
ATGCACGTCTTGATCTTTTCACCCCCGGGGATGTTGTAAACGTTCTCCAGGAAAATCTCGCTGAGTTTGGCCAGATCCTGCTCCCTCGTCTTGGATGCCACCATTTGAGTAGCCCCTTTCACAAAAATGGCTTACCATCTTCGAGACCAAAGAGGCCCGCTGCCCACGATCTACGATGAATTCCACCGCGCAAATAATGGAGAACAAGCTGCCCTGTTAGCTCTCTGAGCCGGGTCAGCACCTCCTGGTCCTTGGTGTCCGATCCATCTCAACTTGGTACCGCCTCAACGCTATCGTAATTAGCAGTTCAAGCGCTGTCGATTAGCCCAGTTGTACTATCGATGCTTTAGCCATCGCTTCCCAGATCCAGGTGATGTTCAATCGTCCCTCATAGCTATTGTGCTTTTTATCACAGTCATCGATCCCGTGATAGCCATTGCCTAAGTCAGAGTCACCACATAATCCTTGATCTTTTTTGTGCTATTTATCACAATCTTTGGTTTCATGATAGCCTTACTTGCGCTGTCTGTCTATCCCACATGGATCCCACTTTCTATCCATATTAAGTACTATTTCAATATAGACCGAACGGAGGACATTCTGGTTAAAGACAGAGAAAGGCAATAGGCAAGAATGCTTTCCCAGGAAACGTGGGAAAGCATTCTTGCCTATTGCCTTTAGAACTTTGGGTCGATGGTTTCCTATCACGGACGGCAGTAACGACCGGATCGTCCGGTGCTGTATTGCGCGAGGCAAGGCCGAGGACGTTATGATGAAACTTCGCTGGGAGCTCTGTGACTTGGGTAAAGCCCCTCTCAAACGAGACCGTAAAGGCCAACACTCGGGTCCAAGGAAGGCATCACCGACCTTTGTATCGGGGCTTTCGCTTCTCCACAAAAGCTCGCGGCCCTTCCTGAGCATCTTCCGTGTCAAAGGCGATTCGGCGAAAGGACTCACCCAGGCGAACGGCATCCACAAAGGGGAGTGTCAGGCCACGCAACATAACCTCCTTGGTTACGCGTACCGCCAGGGGCCCAACCGAGCACAACCGTTCGGCCGTTGTCCGGGCGGCATCCAGTAGCTCAGCCTGCGGAACGACCTTGTTCACCAATCCCAGTCGAAAGGCCTCCTCGGCATCGATCGATTCGCCGGTCAACAGAAGCTGAGCAGCAGCGCCCAGGGCTACCAACCGCGGCAAAGCAACAGCCCCGACGATCGTTGGCAAGCCTACCCGCACCTCTGGGAAGCCAAAGGCGGCCGTGGGACTGGCAATGCGGATGTCGCACGCGCTGGCCAGCGTCAGGCCAAAACCCAGGCAGTGTCCGTTTATCGCGCCCACCACGGGCTTCCAGATGTTCAGGCCCAGCCCAGCAGCGTGGACCATGGCCGCGCTGTCGACTCTCCAGAACTGCTCCTTGTAATCCTCCAGCGAAAGAGCGCCGAACTCCTTGACATCTGCTCCGGCGCAAAACGCCCGCTCCCCGGCTCCGGTAACAATAGCCACCCAGACCTCCGGGTCGTCCCTGAAGTCCAACCAGGCCGACACCAGTTCTGACCGCATCTGGCTGTTCGCCGCGTTCAAGCTTTCGGGGCGATTCAGCGTGATCGTAGCTATGTGTCCCTGCTTATCATATCGTATTGTCATGTCTTTCGTCCTCAGTTACCACCGGCTTTGAGGACCCTCTCAGAAGGCGGCAGATTCCTCAGTTCGCCCAGCCACTCGATCGGCTGCAAAATGAGGCCAAAGGCGCTGCGCGGAGAGATCAGGGCCTCCTTGCGTATCCCTTCGAGGGTTAGCTTGTTAGAAACGCGGGCGCCCTTCTCCTCCAGGTTGGCCAGAAAGTCGTTAAGGTTGTCAACCTCCAGGCCCACGTGTTGAATACCCTCGCCGCGCTGCTCAACGTGCTTGCTGACGAAGCTGTCTGGCTCTGTGCCTTCCAGCAACGTGATTATGTTCTCGCCGAGCTGAAAATAGGCCACCTCATATTTTCCGGCCAGGTTCTCCTTACGCAGCAGGAACTTCGCCCCGTATAAGCTCTCGAACAGTGGACGTGATGCATCGATGCTTTTCACCGCGATGGCGATGTGATCGACGCGCTTTATCTCACCCATCTTTGATCCTCCCTCTTTCTTGACAACGGCCGCACCTCGCCGCCATCTTCATTGACTCGCGACGCCGCGGAACGATATACGCCCTCAAGGGTAACACGCCTGTCAAAAATGGCCCGAGCAATCGAATGTCATCAGCAGCGTGACCCGCTCCTGCCGGACCTAATGACGGGATCTCGAAAGACCAGCGACGGCCCACGGGCTGAAGACACAGCGGAAGACAAGGCGAGGATGTCGTCGAAGGGGTCAAAAAGGCGATGGGCCACAAGACGAGACAAGACTCCCCGCGATTGCCGGGAGTCTTGTCTCGTCTTGCCGGGATGGCGTTCAGGATCTCGCCTACCAAGCCAATACCAGGCGCAGTCCCGCTGGCAATCGGCCAGCCCGGGAGGCGGGCCGCAGGGT
>JAMDCE010000453.1:0-2606 GCA_023489135.1 Chloroflexota bacterium | reverse complement strand
TTGCTTCTCAACAAGCGAACGAAAGTCGATCCGCTCCTGGTAATCGCCGTGCCGTCAGTTCCGACCACCAATTACATGATACGCCTCGCTGGGGCTAGGTCAATGAATCTCGCCCATTCGTTTGCGGTATTATTCACAATATTTGGTATCATCGTAACGTCATAGGTCGGCCCCGTGTCGGAACCGGCGTAGTAGTTATATCTCATATCTTATATGGATACCGGACCCGGGCTGCGGTTTACCCATCGAAGAGGTCAAAAAGGAGATGGGCCACGAGACGAAGAAAACTCCCCGCGATTGCCGGGAGTCTTGTCTCGTCTTGCCGGGATGGCGTTCAGGATCTCGCCTACCAAGCCAATACCAGGCGCAGTCCCGCTGGCAATCGGCCAGCCCGGGAGGCGGGCCGCAGGGTACTACCGGGCCTGTGCAGCGGGATTCGGCCGCGTGCTACGGGCGCTAGCTGCATTTCCACGTCGTGTTGGAGCCCGACGGCTAACGTTTCGCTCCAGCGGCCATGGCGGCCTCTTTGGCTATTTCAACGAAGCGGTCGTAGGGAATAGCCGGCCAGGTCTCGGTGGTGGCGTTACCCAAAGAAGCCGTCACCATTGAGACTTCGGCGGCCACGTTCTCATTGGGAGCCTCAAAAATGTCCAGGTAATCGTACGGGCCTAAGAGGGCGTAGTGAGCCAGCCATTTCACTTGATGGGCGTGGGCTTTGATTTTCTCGCCGATTCTTCGACCGACCTCCTCGACAGATCCCAACTGCTGCAGACTCTGCGGCGATAGCTTCGTGGTCATAATGTACGTGGGCATCTTGATTTCTCCTTTCTGGTGAAAGAAAAAGGAAGGGCCCGCCATCATCGATTGAAGCAGGCCCCTGTGGGATTTCGATTCGCAAGCAGATTGTCCACTGGGCGCGTAGTTTCAGGTCAGGCGCGTTCTGTCCTTAAGTCCGGATCACATGAAGAAACGCAACTGACGGCAATTCTGTGACGATAATCATCACCTGACCGTCAAGAGATCGGAAGAGCCTAATGTTCGCCATCACGCGCCGAGTTCTTAAGCAGGCCCTCGCCGAGTGCATAGGTCGCCGCCTGCACCCGGTTCTGCAGGTGCAGTTTCTCCAGAATATTATGCAGGTGGTTCTTCACCGTGCTCTCGCTAATTACCAACTTGATCGCGATTTCCTTGTTGGTAGCCCCGTCGATAACCAGTTCCAGGACTTCTTTTTCTCGAGCCGTCAGATGATTGGTCGGGGCCACCGGGCAAGCCGGCTTTCGGGTCTGGTGGGCAAATTCGTTCAAAAGCTTCGAAGCCATAGTCCGGGAGATTGGTGCCTCGCCCCGGAAGACTCCATCCAGGAGATTGAACAACTCGTCAGGAGCAACGTTTTTGAGCAGATAGCCCTGAGCCCCGGCTTTGATGGCTTCGAAAAGGTGGTCATCTTCGTCGGACACCGTGAGCATCACTATTCGGACGTAAGGCATTTCCGCCTTGATAAGCCTGGTCGCTTCGAGTCCGTCACAGTTCGGCATGTTGATGTCCATCAGGATTAGGTCTGGCATCAACTCTCGCGCCTTCCCCAATGCTTCCAGGCCATCACCCGCTTCTCCAACCACCTCTACTTCCTCGCGTCCTCCCAACAAACTCGCGATGCCTTTTCGGAACAGGAGGTGATCGTCCACCAACAATATCCTCATGGGCTCCATTTTGCCTTATCCTCCCTCGCCCTCGACCGGTAGCTTGACTATCACGCTAGTGCCTTTTCCAGGCGTTGAATCAATGTCCAGCGTTCCGCCGACGCTCTCTGCACGTTCCCGCATAGTCTGAAGGCCAAAGTGCTGCCCTTCTTTTCTTTGGGCCTCTCGCAGGTCGAAGCCCTGCCCGTTGTCCTCCACAACAATACTTACCATGTCCTGACAAGGCTGAAACTTCACGCAGGCGTTGGTAGCCTTCGCGTGCTTCCGCACGTTAGCCAGTGCTTCCTGGATAATTCGGACGAGCTGCACTTCGGCTGCCGGAGAGAGCCTCATATCCACCAGGCCATCTGGATCGAGTGTGGTCGAAAGATTACTCTGCTGACTGAACTTCCGACAGTATTCAGCCAGGGTAGGTATGAATTCCAAAGTCGAGGCCACACTGGTCCGAAGACCGAAGATTGACTCCCGCACATCGGCGTAAGCGTCCTGGATCACCTTCTCCATATCTACCAGTTCAACCTGCGCCTGCTCGACCTTACCTCGTGGCAACATACTTTGCACCGTCTTGGTCTTGAGATTAAGGTAACCCAAAACCTGGGCCAGACCATCGTGCATTTCACGCGCTATTCTATCTCTTTCTTCCAGCACCGCCAAGCTCTGCACCTGATCGTAGAGTTGAGCATTCTCGATGGCGATAGCCGCTTGGTTGGCCAGTCTGGAAAGTAGATTGCCGTCGTGGGAGGAAAACCGGTGTGGAGTCCTGTTGGCAACATACAAGGCGCCAAAGACTTTCTCGCCCATCCTAAGCGGAACAGCCAGAAAGGATTTCAGGCCCTCCCCGACCACCACTGAATCGACCGGATGGGTAATTCCCTCCTCGGCCACATAATCCTCCACCACCAGGTC
>JAMDCE010000010.1 GCA_023489135.1 Chloroflexota bacterium | reverse complement strand
GTCGCGGTGCTACACGATAAACCCCATTTCTCGTTTCTCAGGAGGTAAGACGTGCTGCCAAACATGTTGTTTGACCTGGTCTCTGCCATCCAGAACAAGAGTGAAGCCCTCGCCATCTACGACACCTACGCCAAGGATGCTCAGACCCACAGTTGTCCCGATTGTGCCGACCTTTGGAAGCAAATGAAACAAAGGGACGAAGAGGACCTTGCCAGACTTACCGCCGAACTGGAAAAACACGCACGCGCTGGCGAGCTGACAAAAGGCATGCCCAGGATCACGATTCGCTGAGCGCGAGGGCGGCCTCCAGGCAGTCGGGATTCCCTGTTTGATCAATCGAACAATGGTCGACCATCGATTCCTCGCGGGCTTCTTCGCACTGCTGCCTGGCGACCTGGATCGGGTCGTTTTAGGAGGCGCCGCACCGACCTGCTCCACATCTCCTGATCTTCATGATTCTGCTGCCACCGGGCCACATGAAGTTGACCCGCGAGGAGCATTTGTCAAAGCTGAAAGGAGCGCATCAAATGATTGTTGCCGAAGTGAGCATTGAGCCAATTGGAACTGGCAAAGCGAGTTACAGCGACATCGTTGCCGAGAGCGTGAAAGCGCTGGAACGCCAAAAAGACGTCAAGTATGAGATAACCGCGATGAGCACGGTCCTGGAGGGCGACCGGAGCACGATACTGAGAGCGGTCCAGGAGATGGAAGAGGCTTGCTTTAAGGCTGGCGCCCAACGGTGTGTGACTAACCTGAGAATCGACGAGCGGCGCGATAAGCCGATGCACGGCATTCAAGAGATGGAGCGCGTGGTAGAAACGAAGATTGGCCAGCCACCACAACCCGGATTACGAATGTAGCGACGGATAATATAAGATCCGCGCGCTGACCATTGAACTACTGGCCGTCAAGTTTCTCCTTTGTGGAGCCGGGGGGGCGCTCCGTCAAGTCTTACACCCTAGCCGCGAGAAGAATCGATTTTTTCGAGTAGTATCCGAATACGACGAAGCACGTAGGCAGGCGCGACGAGCAGAGCTTGCTCGATTGCGGCCAGACGATGTTCTTCCGATTGAATCCTTTCTTGCACCTCCATCAGCTCGCTTCTCGGCGCAAAGCACAGGTAGACTGGCAAACTGGCGGCGATCAGCAGCGTGCCAAGGAGCAACACTGGCCTGTCGATTTGTGTCATCAGGTAGATGGCACTTGCCAGCGCCAGCAGATGAACGACGCGTGCCCCTGCAAACTGCCTTCGTCGCTCAGGCACGCGGCAGACTAGCTTCATTGCGGCCAGAGTAGTGCCTACATACGCCAGAGAAAGCAAGAACACGGACAGGCTGATCAGACCCGTGAGATTCCCTAAGAGCGAGGCGGTCAGCGCGAGCGCACCCTGGAAGATCACCGACAGGTAAGGCGTTCCATACTTCGGGTGCAAACGGGCGAGAAAGTGCGGGAAATACCCGTCGGCAGCCATCGCGTAACCGAGTCGAGAGGTCCCCAGCGTAGCCGATTCGTCAGCCCCGCTGATGGACAGAATGGCGCCAAGGGCCATAACGGCGCCACCCATTCCCCACCAGGGCAGGGAAAGCACACGCATCATTGTTTGCATAGCATCCGCCAGAGGAGCAGTGGAATCAGCCAACAAATACCAGGGCATGGCCAGCACGACTATGACGTTGACCGTCAAATAGACAAGCGTAACGATGGCCATGCCTCTGATTATGGCCAGGGGCAAAGTGCGAGAAGCGTCTATGACCTCGGCGGCTGGCAGCACCGCCAGTTCGAACCCTGCGTAGGCCCAGTAGACAAGAATGATCGTCTTGCCCAGACCATCCCATCCCAAAGGGACAAACGGCTCGACGTTTGCGATTGCGTTGGCCGGGCTGAACGTGGCAAAGGCTATCCCCAGAAGGACAAGCAAGAAGAGAGGACCGAGCTTGGCGACGACGAGCACGTCGTTCACCTTTCCTGTAAGGCGGACTCCCAGATAGTTGGTAGCAGTTAGAAAAGCCACAAAAGCCACCTTGGCCAGCGCATCCGTCCACCAGCTCAGGTCCGGCACGAAGAACCTCAGGTAACGGACAAAGGCTACTGGGAAGACAGAGATGGCAACCAATGCCGCCAGGTAGAGCACCCAGCCCACCATAAAACCCGGGAAGTGGCCAAAAGCCTCCCTGGCATAGGCGTAGGACCCGCCTGATTTCGGCACTATGGTTGCGCACTGGGCAAAGCTCAGTGCGATCACCGCCGCCATCACGCCCCCTATCGCCCAGGCAACGAGCATCGCCGGGCCCAAAAGTCCCGCGCCCAGCGATGCCACCACGTAGATGTCTGCTCCCACCACGGCACCCACGACCAAACAAGTTACGTCGAAGGGCGTGAGGGTGGGCCGTGGCCCAACTTCTGCGCCTTGACCCTGCGTATTACCCACTTTCACCGCTCCAATGCGCATCCTTCGGCAACCAAAAGCAACGTTGGGCTCGCATGCCCAGACACTACCACGTCAAGTCCGCAACAATTGTGCCGCCAACGACGATGGCATCACCCTTGCACGTTCGTGTCGTCGGAATCCCTTTCAAGCGAGGGTAATGTATAGGTCCCACATTACCTCAGCGGGGGTGAGAGACTGAAGGTGGCACTGGCTGGCGCCTTGGTGCTTCATCCGCAGTTGCTACTACTCGACGAGCCATTTGAGGGGCTCGATTCGACCTCAAAGACCGAACTAAGCGTCCTCTTGAACGACCTCAAACTCCGACGTAGCACGGCCATAGTTGTCTCCACGCATGAGGTTAATCTGGTACCACACTTTGTGGATACGATCTATCTAGTTGCTCGAGGCGGGGCGCTGGTTTTGCACGGTACTCCGGCGGACATCCTGGGGGAACCTGAACTTCTGATCGCCCACCACCTCGAGCCTCCGGTTCTAGTAGCCCTGTTCCAAGAACTCAAAGCGCGGGGCATCAGGTTGGATACTTCCCTCACCGTTCAAGAGGCCGCCGATGCGATCTTGCGCTGGGTACGGCGACTGAAGTCAACGCGATCGGAGGCTTGTTGTTGGCCGAGGGATATTGCCTGCTACGCCACAGGCAAGGTGAAGTGGAAGGTGCTGCCCTTGCCCAGCTCGCTCTCGACCCAGATCCGTCCACCGTGGGCCTCGACCAACATCTTGGTGATGTACAGGCCCAAACCCAATCCGCCGGCTCTGCGACCACCTTTGGGTCTATGGAAGCGCTCGAAGATGTGGGGGAGATCCTCTGGTGCTATGCCTACGCCCCGATCAGTCACCGAGATTGTTGCTTCCCTGTTTGTCTTCCCCGCTCTAACGAGCACGTCAGTTTCGGGGGATGAAAACTTCAGCGAGTTGGTTAGTAGGTTCATCAACATGCGTTCCAGTCGGTCTGGATCGGCATCTACTCGGGGCAGATCTGCAGGTATCTCCACCTTTACCCGCCCGACGTCCATCATCGTACTTGCTCGATCCAACAGGTCGGACACGAAGGACATCAAGTCCACCGGCTGGTTCTCCAGCTTTAGCTGTCCGGACTCCAGGCGTGCCGAATCTATCAGGTCTTTAATCATGGCGTTCATCCGCTCGGCGCTGACCAAGATGGAGTCGGCGCTCTTGCTCACAAGTTCTACCTTGTCCGCGCATCGCCGGATCAACTGTGCCTGCCCCAGGACAATCGCCAGCGGGTTCCGCAGGTCATGGGAGATGGTGTGAATGTATTCCTCCCGAAATTCCTCAGCCCGCTTGCGCTCAGAAACATCGCGATTGCTACCGCGGCTACCAAGAAATCGCCCACGGGTATCGTAGACCGGTTGACAGCAGTGGCCTATCCACCGCTCGGCTCCGTCCGGGCGGATGATGCGGAACTCAAACTCACTGGTAACGAGCCCCAGCTGTGCCCCACGCCGGTGAGCAGCAAATCGGGGCAGGTCGTCAGGGTGAACGATGTGGTAAAGTAGCTCAGGGTTCCGCTCAAACTCACGAGCAGGGTAGCCCGTAATCCGCTCGCAGGATGGCGAACAGTAAAGGAAGGAACCTTGCGGATCCAACCAGAACTCCCAGTCGTAGGTGTTATCGGCGACCACGCGGTATCTAGCCTCGGATTCCCTCAGCGCCTCCTCCACCTTCTTGCGCTCGGTGATGTCCTGAACCATTGCCAGGAAATACGTGGGCTTTCCATCCGCACCACGGATGATAGAAGCAATCAGACTAGCCCATACAATCTCCCTGTTCTTCTTGATATATCGTTTCTCAGTTTGATAGTAAGGTATCTCTCCTCTGAATAACCGCTGCGCGAATTGCACATCTCTGTCCACGTCACCAGGATGGGTAATATCAGCAAACGTGAGCCCGGTAAGCTCACGCTCTGTATACCCTACGATCTGGCACAGCATGGCATTGGCCTCGATGAACCGATAATCCAAGCCAACGATAGCCATGCCGAGTGGTCCTTCCTCGAAAACCTTGTGGAAGCGTTCTTCGCTCTCGCGAAGCGCCCGCTCGGTCGCCACCTGCTCGATCAGTCGCGCACGTTCTTCAGTTAGCACGGCCTCGTACCTCGTCTTGGTAGCAAGCTCGGTACTCAAGTAGCCCAGCAAGGGGCAATGCTGGAGAAGAGGACATGTCTTCAGCTCAACTCCTGGAATGCGCAACCGCCGGCGCATTTACGGTACCTCCACGTCCGGAATAACCGTAAATGATACCCGATTGCCCGTTCATCTCGCAACTTTGCCTGCAATCACCGGCTCTTCCACCCCGATTGGTCGACCATCGAGATGCCGTAGATTGAGCAGGCTCAGGTACCAGGGCGTCTAATGAACGGCGGAGCATATCGCGCGTCTTCTCCGCCATACTGTGATACCACCTGAGAAAGAATACCGCTTCCTCTCACTACTGCCCTTGAGCCACATCCTCGAGCAGATGGTAGGGCTCTTCGTCCCCCTGTCCCGTGGTGCCACGGTGACGTACTTGGAAACCCTGAAACCCCTAACCATCTTCGAGTCCCTGGAGCGCGGCCGCATCACAGCCGTGGTGATAGTCCCGAGACCGCTGGAACTCCTGCGCAGTGGCATCCAACGCGAGATCGACGAACAATCGAATCTTCTGCTGTCCCAACTCTGAATTCGTTGGTAAAGAAACGATCCAGATCGTCGCCAACGTGGATTGTGAGAGGAAGCGGTA
>JAMDCE010000116.1 GCA_023489135.1 Chloroflexota bacterium | reverse complement strand
AAGCATTTGCCTCTTTGCGGCGGAGCCGCGCGATTGAGGCAAATACAAGAAACTCCTCTTCCGTGCCGCTAAAGGCGGCATGCGACGTATCTAGCGGCCCTATGGCCCCGCGATAACATGAGAAGACCTTGCCGTCTCACCGATCGAGGTTGTCGGGCAAAAGGAAAGGTAGTAAGATAACTATATGGGATCAAAGAGACTCTACAGAAGCAGAGACAACAAAATGGTAGCCGGGGTCATTGGTGGACTGGGAGAGTACTTTGACGTCGATCCCACCATTCTGCGGTTGGCTTGGGTATTGATCGACGTCATGACCGGATTCTTACCTGGCCTGATCGTCTATGTCCTGGCTGCCATCATCATGCCCCAGGCACCGGTGTAACGGGTTCACCGCTAACTGGCGCCTGTAGCGCCTCGTTGCGACTGTCTGCGTTCGCGGTACAGTCTGCGCCTTCTTGCCCTTCACCATCGCAGACTCAGCCAGGCGCTTGGCTGGTCTGCCACCAACCTCCGTCAATCCCCGCCGAAGGAGCTGTAAGCTTGAAGCTGGCTGGTTGAAGTAGATTACCACACAGGTTGTATAATAGATGCTGCTGTGATACCGATTTCCGACTCGTTACACACCCACCGTTTCCCCTGGGTGAATCTACTGCTAATACTGGCCTCGGCGCTGGTCTTCCTGTACGAACTGAGCCTGGGGCCGCGCCTGGATGCCTTCGTACTTCATTGGGGTGCCACGCCAACGCTCGTACTGCGAGCGCTGGGCGGGAACTCACCGGCGCCTTCTGCCGTGCTCTTGACTCTACTGACGTCTCAGTTCATCCACGCCGGCTGGGGCCATTTGCTCGGGAATATGCTGTTCCTTTTCGTCTTCGGCCGCGCGGTAGAGGACCGTCTGGGCCACTTGCCCTACCTGATCATTTATCTTGCCTGGGGAGCGGGGGCCGCCCTGGTGCAGATACTTCTCACCGGCCCGACACAAGAGCCCCTGGTGGGGGCATCAGGAGCGATCTCAGGAGTGCTCGGGGCATACTTCATCCTCTTCCCCCACGCGTGGGTCTCGCTGCTGGTGCCCATCTTTTTCTTCTTCTGGGTGATAGATGTGCCTGCCTTGCTGGTCCTGGCCTACTGGTTCCTGGTGCAGTTCGTCAACGGCGCGGCGGCGATCACGCGGGCCAGCCAGGCCACCGTCGGCGTCGCCTTCTGGGCTCACGTGGGAGGCTTCTTACTGGGAATGGTCTGCGTCGTCCTGCTGCCTCGGCGCCCTCAGCCGGCGGCAGCAACCCGCCCCTCCGAATTCAGGAAGGCGTCAAGAAGTATCCTATGGAGAATAGCCTGCCTGCCCTCCACGGTAGCGGGTGCACTGGCAGCACTGGTGGCGGCGCGGATGCTGCTTCTGCTCAGCGGAATTGCCGGGCGAGGGCTGCTGGGGATTCTCGCGTGGCTGGTGTACGACATCACCACGCCCCTCGTCAAGCCCTTCGCCGGCACTCTGCCAACCCTGCTGGTAGGCGGCAGGGAACTGGAGCTCTTCTCTCTGGCGGCGTTCCTCACCTACTGGAGCATCGGCGCCCTCCTGGCGTGGATCGTCGAGGCGGCGTCCAACCGGCGCTGAAGGCAGCGCCGCGCAGTCCGGGGAGACTCTTCAGGCAAGCGTGACGACATGGAGACGCCATGGTGGCATACTCCCGTTTGGGCTGTGTACCGCTATCCTCTCACCACAACGCCAATTCCCAATACATCCACGCCTTGCACGTCGCCGCCTTGTCCTCTTCGTCGGAACCGAATATCTCGTCCCTGACCAAGCACCGGAATCTGGGCGCATCCAGACACTCGTGCAAGTCGATACCTTCGTAATGCCCACAGTTGTGGCACTTCCGCTGAGGCCTGGTTGGCACCTCATCTTCCCGCCCTGGAAACAGGGTCACCTCGCCCACGTCAAGCATCTCCCT
Organism: Chloroflexota bacterium; assembly: GCA_023489135.1. The sequence goes on along the minus strand of JAMDCE010000116.1, from coordinate 3,243 downwards.
CTTCCAAGTACTTGCCCATCTCCGCCACCACTATCTCGATTGTCTCAGGCTCTAAGTGCAACAGCTCCAGCAGGTTTGCCAGATGGTTGAGCGCCCCCTCTGTGAGTTCCTGTTGCCCTGATTGTTCCTCGGTCATCGTGCGAGACTCTCCCTCTAGGAAATCAAACAGAATACGAGATTCGCGCTTTGCGCGTTGAGCCGCAAAGCACCCGCGACATCAGAAGCCCAGCTACGCTTAAGTATACCACTTCTAGATTCGGCAAGAACAAGCGTCAACAGACTGGAGCCTACGGGTCAAGGGAAGGTGGCCAGGGGAGAACAGAATGGCGAACAGTGGATGGCTGGTCGTTCCTCGGCGGTCATCACTCGAATGTGCAACACTTCCGGGGCATCCCGTCCTAGGGCATCGAAATTACACGACATACCCGACGTGTGAACCAGCCCGGCTTGCCCTCTGGCGTATCTTCAGCGGCTCTTCTTCCGGGGGCATATCCATATCATCTAAACCAACGAGATTGTCCACTCGCGTGGCAACAATGTCCGAATTGCGATAGTGAATCTCAAGGACGACTGAAAAGCTTCCATCGATGCCCATCCTCTCGTTCTTGAGTCTGCTGCAAATGCCATCATAGCCCTTCTTCAATCCTTCCTCTGCACCCCAGGAGCCTATTCCACGAATTCCCGCGATAAGAATGATCCACTTCTCAGAATTCCAGGGGTTACGAACCTTAGTGATAACTGCGAAGTCATGAAGGTCGCGCTGGTAAATTGGCTGAACTACGTGCCCGGACTCGTGACCATTTCCCATATTCTCACCCTGTTCCTCGACAAATGCTGCGTAGGCGTCGTACGTGGGGGAAAGGTAAATGGGCCCGACTTCCTTGCCTATCTGCCAGCGCTGTCCACGGGAGCCGGGTGTTTCATAATGGAAGTAAGGTTTCGGGGAGTGGCCCTCAAAACGTCTTTCGAGGACTTCCTGAATCGCTTGCGCCACGATATTGCTCCTCGGGCTACAGAATACGATGACGTTATTGGCCATTGTCAACTCTGCTGGAACCTGGTCATCCGGGCGTATCACCGGGCTCCGTTTCCATTCGATGAGGAGTAAGGCGCTGATCAAGTTGTTGATCGCCATGAAGTCTTCTGTTGCCGTTCTGGGCAGTAGAGCATCGGGTGATCCCTGTCTGGGCGGATAGATGAGGTAGAGGTCAGCGCCCTTGGGAAAATTCAGTAAGTGCTTCAGTTCCTTCGTCTTATCGAGAAGCCGCGCCTTCCGGCCGGATAGCCACTGTGCGGCCACAGCCGAGGCAATCCCAATCAGAAACGTAATGATGGCGGTGACGACCGATAGGGGATCAGGCATCTGACTTGACCTCCGATTACTCGGACGAAGCGAAGCTACAGCTCACCTGTTCCGAGAATTACATCTAGCCTTACGAAGGGACCGAGAGGCGGCGCCTCCAGCTTGCCTCATCGCCGCGAGGCTACCATACCGGCTAGCTTGCTGCCAGCAAACCGTCTCCTGTCCAACAGGAGCCAACGAAGATCGACTGCACACCGCTTCGGCTGCAGCCAGCAATCAGCCGTGCGGAAGTATAGCATAGCGCTGGCGTTTGCGCAACAGCCTATCTGGGGGAGCACGAGGCATGACCGGACGCAGAATGGGAGTGGGTTCCGTAATAGACAAGGTAGCAATTATTCGTCAAATACAGTGCTTGTGCGGGAATACGCCGATATGATAGAAAAAACCTGCTAGACTACACGGCATTAGTAGGCAAAAGCCCCCAAACAGGGGCTTTTTGGTCATCTTGTAGGTGCCGAGGAACAGAATCGAACTGTTGACAGTCGTGATTTTCAGGAATGCGGCTGTAAACGCTGTAGCGTGAGCGTGAGCACCAAGTCAAAACGTGTTCAGTTATGGTGTCGAAAACTAGTAGCGTTTGGACTGTTTTAGGCGAAGGCGCAGCCGGAAAGGTCAATTGAATGCAAAGCGTTCCCGCAAATGACCGTAATAGCTCTCGCGGTCATTCCAACAACCTAGCATCCCCTCGAAGTATAGTCACGGTTACATTTCCTTCACGCCGCCACTTCGATAGTGATCATGCCTCGTTAAGCAGTCTCTTTCAACGGCAACGATAGGCGCTCAATCGTTAGGCTTGCCAGTGGATCGGCGCCTAAGCGCTCGCTGGCATCCAAGACTTCCAAGCCGATGATATGCCCCTGGCTGTCCAGATCGACACTTACGCCTTCTTCCAGGTCGATGCTATCCTCGGCCTTCACATTTCTTAGTCCAATGTACAGCGCATCTACTTCCGGATCGTAGGTAATGCGCATAGTCAACTCCTCTCCGGGCCACGCCGCCGGGGTGTGACGGTGACAATCACCGTGGTTCCCTTTTCGACAGTGTACGTTACTCGTAGCCACGACTCGCCGATCTGCTTCCAGGCGTTCATTCGCCCTTCGCCACTTGGCGTTACCTGGTCGGGATGCTCCACCGCAGCGACAACCTCGACCTCGGTCATCCCATCGCGCCGCATACGATTGCGAGCATGCCTGCTAAGGTATGTCCGCCGCTTAGGACTCATCCTGCCTGCCTACCCTTGAATAGTTGCCGTTCACTTACCCCGCCTTCGATGTGGTACAATCGGGATGCCTCCCGTTTCGTGACTGGAGAGAAGGCATTCCCAAGGTGGCCTAGCCTTGTTCTAGGCTACCTCTTTTCTTATGGCCGCGGCGAATTCGTCAATGTCTACTGGTTCCACCCCAAGCGCCGCAGACACCTTCCGTATGACGTCCAACCTTGGCGTTGTCTTGCCCTTCTCTATCATGTGGAGGGTGCTGATGGATACCCCTGCCTCTTGTGCCAGTGCCTTCAGGCTCAGCGCTTTCGTTACACGAGCGACCTTTAGTTTCATCATGTCACCTCCCCAGCATTAACATAGCGCACAACTAGCACCAAGTCAATACGAATTTGCAACCATCCTAACCCCAATCCGTGGATTCATGCTCCAGGCTTCACCTGGTGGGTGAAGCGCCCCTTTGGGTCAAATAGCTATCCGTCGACCAATGGCTAGGCACTCTGGTATAATAGCCGCACAGGAGGTGGAGGATGCGTAAGCCGTTGCCGAAGGGGTTAGATATCGAGTTCGAGGGTGGTTTGGAAGAGGCAGTAACCGCACACGCGGGAGTGGGGCTGCCCATCGAACTGGGGCGGATTAGTGGGGTCATTGGAGCCGCGGGGCG
>JAMDCE010000077.1 GCA_023489135.1 Chloroflexota bacterium | reverse complement strand
CCGAAACGTTGGATGAAACTTGCCCTGTTCCCTGCCCCATGGCAGCGGTCAGAGAAAATGCTCCCGCGGCTAGCGCCACGACGGCACTGGCTGCAAGAAGCAAGAACCGTTTGCTTCGAAACATGTTCCACTCCTCCTTGCCAAGACAAATTCTAAAACGTCATCGAGTCTTTGCCTCTACCTAGCTTCCTTGCTCAGTCATCTCCCTCCTTTCCAAATTCTGACCTCCCGGTGGAGTCGCGGGCAAAGACGTGTGGAACCGGACGAACATGGCGACCACCGAGAGGTTAATCAATGGCTTCAGACCGACAACAACGAAAAGCGCCCAGCGGAGGCAATACTCGCCCTCCGAGAGGCATCGACACCTTTCGTCCTGCGACGCCCCCATCAGCGCCGCGCCAGCCGTCAACCGCTCTTCACTATCGTGAAGGGTTCAGCCCGAGAAGCCCATCATGACCCTCTCGAGCCAACTCCTGCATTCTATCAGCGCCCGGTGAGCTTGCCAATACTTGCAAGTAGGACATAAGTACTATTTCCACTAACTGATGGTATGTCTGCTACTTCGGCCTGCCGGTAAAGGACCGCCACCAAAATAGCATGCTCAGCCCGCCAAACCGGTACGGATCCATCCGGCGACGTGATCAAGTGCCAGTATTGTGGTAGGCTGCTGCTACTTACCCTCAAGGTCGTCTGAAAAGAAAAGCAGGGAGCGAGAATCTTCGCTCCCTGCTTGAAGAAGAGATCTGTTTCCACCCAGGGCAAGGCTTACGACGTACCCTCGCTCGGCGGAATTACCTGAAGCGGCGGGTTGTTGGGTACCCCCTTCTCATTGGCATCGAGCAGGCCCCACGGCAGCAGGACGAACCGGCCGGTCCCGTCGGCATTATGGCAAGTCCAGCAGTTACCGCCATAGTGCTCGAGGAAGATGGGGCTGAACAGATGGGCCGGGTGGACGATGTCCCTCAAGGCCAGTTTAGCCACGGCGCCAAGGCCTGTTCGGTCACCCTTTCCAGGAGCGTGGCAGGTCAGACAAGTCTGCACCGGTGTATCGGCCGGTAGGTCCGGATGCGTTAGACCCCTGGCCGCGGCTCTGTCCCTGGCCTCGGCCGCAAGGTTGTAGGGAGTCTTGGGATCATGGCAAGAGCCGGGCCCACAACCCCTTCTCGGCACGGCCGCCTTGGTGGCGAACGCCTCGGCCACCGGCGAAACCGAAATCCCCATGTCAGGCTCGGTCCAGCTGACTGCTCCAATCGTCCTTACGATGGCGGCGGGGTCCCGGGACACCGTGAAGACAAAAGGTCCCTCTCCCTTGCCGGCGGCAACCTCGCCATGGAACCAGACGACGGCGCCAGCGTTGATCGCGGCTGGATTCGCCCCCGGCTGTCCGGCGTAGCTGTCCAGTAAGCGGCTCGATTCCGGCACCTGACCGACAATCTTCAGGTTCTTGACGTCATTGCTTCCATTGTTGAAGATAGTAATAGAGAAGGTGGCTTTATCCGGGTCGCCCCCGGGCTGCGCTCGCACGACCACCGTCACGTTAGAGGTGACCTGCCCTGTGCCCTGACCCAGCGCTGCGCTGAGGGAAAGACCCCCTGCCGCGAGCGCCACGATCATGCCCACGGTAATCAGCAACAATCGTTTTTTCCTGAACACGCTTTGTTCCTCCATTTCCATCAAAACTGATCACGCCGTCACCACTGAATCTCTACTTGCGGCATCCCTCCTTTCAGTGCTCTTCCGATCTGGTCAAGCAGCAGCGCGTGGAATTGATGCTTTGAGGCGAACGTTCGCCTCAAAGCTGGTTTGAGCGTGAAGCCCGTGACCAAGAACATTAAGAGCGCCTTTCAGGCCAATAACTCTCCCCTGAAAGGCGTCAACACCTTTCGCTCGTGGGCACCGCTGTCAGCGCCACTCTTCGGTGTATCGTCGCGTCGATCAATCGACGAAAGTCAGTTTACGGTCCGTTTCCTTTTCGAGAGAGAAGCCTCCCGCGCGGACAACCCAGCGCGGTGTTCCCGCACTTCGGTTCTGGCCTAGAGGTAGCGAGGCTTGTGCAAGTTGGCTTGAAGAGGGTAGAACGCTAGTCAGAGGGATGTTCGCTGAGGACGCTGAAGGGGAAACTCATCTACCTCTTAAGCGACGCAGCTAGCAATTTCCATGCCATTGCCGCTCGAGGGGTTGGACTCCGTTTGATTCGTCTGTTTTACAGCGAGGATGACACGCATTCGGGAAGTGAAGCAATATTGGGGAAGAGTTATTGCTCGATTACTTCAATCCAGAGGTTAGCGGCCACCTGAGGTGCCAAGAATACGTGCTCGTCACTTACCCGTAGAGTGATGGAACCGGCGAAGGGGTCGATCTCCACAATCTGGATGACCGCTCCAGGAACAAGTCCTTTTTCCCGAAAATACCTCAGCAAATCGGGGTTGCTCTCGGCTTGCTCCGCAATTCGCCGCACCGTCGCCCAACCGCCGGCTGGTACCGTATCCAGCCTTAGCTCTGACCCTTCCAAGACCAGGCCAATGGGATTGCCATGCGGGCAAGTAGTGGGATTGCCAAGGACCGCGGATAGTCTCTCTTCCACCTCCGCTGAGATGGCGTGCTCCAGCCGGCAGGCCTCTTCGTGCACCTTGTGCCACTCCACACCCAACACGTCGGCGAGCCATCTCTCGGAAAGGCGATGGCGGCGCAGCAGAGTCTCGGCCATTTCTCGCCCCTTGGCAGTCAGGCTAATCTCCTTGCGTTCGTTGATGTCGATTAGCTCATCTCTCACCATACGCTTGAGGGTAACAGTTACCGTTGGTGGAGAAACGTGGAGGGCTTCGGCCAGCCTGACTCCGATAACGGGCTGCTCTTCATCCGAAAGAACGTAGATAGCTTCGAGGTACTCCTCGATGGTGGACGTGGTCACGGTCGATTTCTCCAGAAAAATGACTGAAAAGGGCTTGACAGGGCCGGTAACTTAGTATATACTAAGTTTCATCCTTAGGTGTTGGCAACTAGCCCTTCTCTTGTGGAGATTATACCCTATAGTTCAAGGCCGGTAAAGTGACGAGGGCCGGTTGTTTTTGCAAGGAGATATTTGCGAAGACATCGCGTTAGCAAATACGTGAAGCTAAAGGAGGGATTTCGGTGGAAGCCCTAGTCATCACCCTTCGAGAGGGAATCGAAGCGGCCCTAGTGATCGGCATCATCCTGGCCTACTTGCGCAAGACCGGGCGCGTGGCCCTGAACAGGTACGTCTTCATCGGCCTTGCCGGCGCCGTTCTGGCCAGCCTTGGGGTAGGAGTTCTTTTCCAGATCCTCGGGCTTGACCCGGAAAACGAGATGCTGGAAGGAATTATGATGGGCGTTGCCGGCCTCTTCGTGGCCAGCATGGTCGTCTGGATGTGGCGCACGGCGAAAGGCATCAAGCAACAGATGGAGAACCGCCTGCAGGGCATCGTCGCCAACGACGCCGCGATTGGGCTGGGCGCTGGTCTAGGCCTACTCCTCTTCACCTTTGTCATGGTCTTCAGAGAAGGTATCGAGACGGTCATCTTCCTCAGCGCCCTGAGCATCGGCGAGAAAGCCAGCCCTGTTAACTTCCTTGGCGGCGCCGTGGGATTAGGAATGGCCATCCTTTTCGCCGTGCTCTTCGTCCGGGGCAGCCTCCGCATCAATCTGTCCAGGTTCTTTAACGTCACCAGCATCGTCCTCCTCGTTCTCGCCTTCAAATTCCTCGCCGCCAGCGCTCATGAGTTCGGCGAGCTGAAGATCCTGCCGCTGAACAGAGAACTCATGGCCGTCCTGGGCTATCTGCTGAGGGAGAACTCCGCCTCGGTCGTCGTCTCAGCCTTAATAGCCGTCCCCATCTTCTTGCTTCTCTGGGAATCTCTCCGCGCCAAGGAGCCCTCCCCCACCACAGGTCAGGAAGGCTCGGTGGAACGACGCAAGCGAATGGCGGCAGCCCGCCTGGAGCGTACCTGGCAAATAGTTCTCGCAATTGCTACGGTCTTCATCGTCCTTGCCCTAGCCTCGACGGCCTTCGCCGAGAGCAAGATGGTTGATCTTCAACCAACCCCGGTGACCTCCAGTGACGATGAAGTTCGGATGCCGACCGCTGGAATGGAGCCTGGGAGCGTTCACAAATACTCTTTCACTACGTCTAGGGGTGTGGAAACGCGGTTCCTGCTGGCGAAACTTCAAGACGGCTCCGTCGTCGGCGGGCTGGATGCCTGCGATATATGTGGACCCAAAGGTTTCGGGCAAGAGCAAGACGAAGGCAAGGTCGTAGCCATATGTAAGAATTGCAACGCTCCGATTTCCCCCGACACCTTTGGTTTCGGCGGTGGCTGCAATCCCCTTCCCCTTGGCACAAAAGCAGGTTCTGCAAATGTAACTGTTTCGACCGCCGAGTTGGAAGCGGCCGCAGTGAAGTTCCAGTAAGCTAAGCAGTGAGTAGGAATTAGGAGTTATGGGTCGAGATCCAATGCTGTGAAGCATTCTAAATTCTAATCCGTAGCCTCTATTCTCCAACCCCTAACCTTAACCTTTTTCCGGGAGGCGCGATGCTGCTGCGAATATTGCAGGAAACCTTTCGAAGACGAAAGCGGCGAATGGTGGCGGCAATTCTGGCGGTCCTGGTCGGATCGTCTCTGTCAGCCGCCCTCCTTACCGTCTCCTCAGACGTATCAGACAAAATGACCCGCGAGATGCGGGCTTACGGCGCCAACATCCTTATCGCCCCTCAGGATGCGGAAATCGAGGTGGGAGGCACCAACCTCGCTTCGGCAAGCCGATCCTACGTCGATGAAAACGAACTGATCAAGCTCAAAACCATCTTCTGGCGCAACAATATTCTCGGTTTCGCCCCATATCTCAGCCTGCTGGTGAGCACCGGGAAGAGTGAAGAGCAGTTCGTACTAACGGGGACCTGGTTTGAAAAGGATCTGGTGTTGCCGGCCGGCACAAAGGTAAAGTCGACCTTCGCTGGGCAAAACACCACCAGCGGCAGTGCTCCCTTCAAGACCGGGATTAAGATGGTTGCTCCGTGGTGGAGGGTGGAGGGAAGCTGGGTGGCCGATGGCGACCGGCAAGGCGCACTGGTTGGAACGACGCTCGCCGAGCGACTGAGCCTCCACATCGGCGACACTTTCACCGTCAAGCACGATGACAAACTCCGGCAGCTCAAAGTGGCCGGCATTGTCCGCGCCGGCGGTC
>JAMDCE010000039.1:11565-23706 GCA_023489135.1 Chloroflexota bacterium | reverse complement strand
AGCCCGTCACTCAGCCAAATTTACGCTTGATCTCCCGGCCCTTTGCTGCTATGATTTATAGACGGGAGATCTCCTCAATCCGCTGACGTTGGGCTGAGTCTACAGGTGATTCGGAAATGTGGCTGAGTGACGTGATCAAGGCGATCGGGTTCCCCTGGATCAGCCGCCAGTTGGGCCGGGTGAGGCCGAAGGGACGGTACCATGACTAAGAAATATGAGAAAGAGATCATCGAGATACTGGAACGCATTGACCGCTCCGAAACGCGAGATGTCAAGCGTAAACGACGCGGAGGAGGCGGCCAGGATTTCTGGTACCGGGTGCGGGCCTATCGCTTGCGGGTTGGCGCCAGCAATTTCGTGGGCTTGGTGCTTTTGGGCAGTTCTCTCGCCACGGCCATCGTGGCCAATTTTCTCCGGCCGAACCTTCCGATGGGGGCGTTTTACCTGGGCCTTGCGAGCGCCGTGCTGCTCCTTAGTCCCATCTTGATAACGTTTCTTGAGATGAGCGCCCACCCTCGCCGTGGTGAAAACCGCTGGCGGGGCAACGTGGTGCAGATGCGACGGAGTCGGGGCGGACGGAGCGATTGGCGCAAGGCTCTCTCCCGCATTACCAATAGGCGCGGCCGAGGTTTCAAAAGGTAGAGGAGGAAAAAGTGATCAGGCACGTGGTCTTGATGAAACTGCAGGAAAACGATCCTGGGGCCCTGGAGTCTGGTCTGGAGGCCTTGCGCAAGCTTCCCGACCAGGTACCGGAGGCGATCAACTTCACCGTAGGCCGGAATGTCTGCGATCGCGACCAGTCTTTCTCCCACTGCGTGGGCGTTGACTTCGAGAGTTTGGCCACTCTGGACCGGTATCTCAAACACCCGGCGCACGTCGCCGCGGTGCAGCTTCTGGCTCCGCTTCTGGAAGCGAAGATCGTGGCCGATTACGAGATTTGAGACCATTTTGCTTGACAAAATACAACCTTTGGAGTAGACTATAGGTGCCTAGCTAGGAGACGCATTGGACACCACCGTTAGAAAGGGGGGAGTTCAATGGACCGAATCCGATCAATGTTTGGAGTTTGGCAGGTTGACATTTAGGCCCTGTGACGAGCAGGGCAGAAAAACGGGATCTCAGGCCATCTAGCCGAATGCGGCCAAGACCCATGCGGACTTTGGCACCCTAGGGGTCGAGATTGAACCATCAGGATTCGACTTTGGTAGATGTCCTGATCGAGGTACCTCGCGGAAGCGAGTAACGTGGAAAAGAATAGAGATGGCGAGAGCTCCATCACACCGATGGAGCTTTCTTTTTGCTCCGCTTAGGTTTCACGTATCTGGACAAAGCCCTCTTGTACTGCTCTCCCCTGAACGTGCAGGGCGAAGTATTCGGAAACGTAGGGGCAGGTCTAACGTACTTTGAGGACTGGGCCAGATGGAGGGACACTGTCAGGTCGTCGCTGGCGCGAGTTGTCAATATCCGGGAGACCTGCCCCTACCGCATCTGGATCCCCAAAGGTTAGGTCCATAGTGAACCTTGCCCCTTGACCCTTTATTGTGATAGCTTATAGCCTTGGCAAGGTCTAGCTGGGAACAAAGTATCAACGATGAGGAAAGGAGAGGTCTTGGCGAATCGAGATGAAATAATCCAGTTTCTGGACGAGCATCTGGAGGTTTCCAGAATCAGAGACTATGGTCCCAACGGCCTCCAGGTTATCGGCAAGCCTGAGGTCCAGAAGATCGTGGTCGGCGTAAGCGCCTCGCTGGACCTCTTTCGCCAAGCTGCTTCGCGATCGGCCGATATGATCATCGTCCACCACGGCCTTTTTTGGGAGAACACTCCGCGACCCATCAAGACCCTTATGCGCGATCGCTTGAAGATTCTCTTCGACCGTGAGATGACTCTGCTCGCCTACCATCTCCCCCTGGACCGTCACCCCGAGGTCGGAAACAACATTCAGATTCTGCGAAGGTTAGGTCTGGACCTGGTTTCGGCAGAGCTGGGGCGGCACGATGGCACCTTTATTGGTGTGATCGGCCGGCTGCCCCGACGGAAGCCTTTCGACGATTTCGTTAAACTGGTGAATAGAGCCATTGGCGACGCCGTCGTCGTTCTCCCTTTCGGCCCTTCGCAGGCTCACGTAGTGGGCATCGTGTCAGGAGGAGGGGCGGGAGATATTCTGGAAGCGGCCGAGAAGGGCTGCGATGTCTTCCTGACCGGGGAGCCCAAAGAGCCGACGACAGCTCTGGCCAAAGAGATGGGAATGAATTTCATCGCCGCTGGTCACTACAACACGGAGAGGCTGGGCGTAGAGGCTTTGGGCGACCTTGTCGAGGAGAAATTTGGGGTTCCAGTCGACTTCATCGACATTCCAAATCCAGTCTAATTAAGGGGAAGCGAGTTATGGATGAGAAGCAGCACCGGCAGGTCCTCGAGAACGCGGCCTACGAGATGGGCACGCTTTACTACTTCCTGGCCAAGAACGTGATTGAGGCCTATGGCGAAGGAGCCAAGGAGGTCATCCGGAAGGGTGTTCGAGAATGGGGCGCGGCCAAAAGGGTTCTGGTACGCTTTCTGCTACTACGACATCGGAAACGCTCACTTCGTTCGTGGAAAGGTGAGGCGAGAAATGAAGACGCTGCAGTTCAACTTAGTCGAGCCCAATTACGCGCCTGCTGAGGTGCGAGAAATATACCAGGATGTTCAGAACGTCCTGGGTGTCCCATGGGTCCCGGCTCTTTTTCAGGGTTACGCTATATATCCGCCGTTCCTCGAACTTATCTGGCGCAGGATGAGAACGTTGGCGCAGACGGATCAGTTCTTGGAGGACGCGCTGGACATTGCCGAAGAGGCCTGCCAGCGAATGTCCCAGATCTACAAACCTGGATATCACGGCGGTTCTGTGTTTGAGGGCGGGCCAGAGCATGGAGTCAGAGAGCAGATCTGCCACACCCTGCGGGCTTTCGAATATGGGAATCCTCAGTTGTTCATTCTACAAGCCGCGCTGACCCGGGCCCTGGAGGGGGAGGTGATCGAAGGCCGGAGAATCCCGTCCACTGCCCAAAGAAGGGGAGAGAGTCCTTTCCGGTGGCTGTGTGTTCATTTGGTAGGCGAAACAGAGGCGCAGCCGAAGACCAGACGAATCTACGCCGACATCAGGCAGACTCTAGGCGTGCCCCTGGTAAATAGCGACTATCGGGCTCTGGCCCGGTGGCCCGACTACCTGGCCGTGGCCTGGAATGACCTGAAACCGCTAATCTCATCCGAGGCCTACCGGCGAGAGCAGAATGAACTGGCCGAGAAGGCTATCCTGGCGCTGGACCGGTTCGCTCATCCCTTCTGGCTATCGGCCGAGGACTACTGCTCTCTCGGGCTGTCCGAGACCGACGTCACCAACATTCGCGACGTGGCGGGCGTGTTCTGGGGGCTTCTTCCTGGCCTGATCCTGAACGTGGCTGGATTTCTGCAGGCCTTACCGACGGCGAGAGTGTCACATCTTGGGCGCTGTTTCTTGCGGTGACGTGGATTTACCATCTGGAAACCCATCGCCAGAGGAACGAGCGTCGCGGAAAGGGGCGCAGGAAGACATTCTGGACTGGCTGTGGTTTATTGACGTCCAGTGCCCCTTAAGGGTGGAGTGGGGAATCAAATAGCGGCGTGTCCGAGTGGTGCAGCGCGCTCGCCCTACCAATTCCGCGAGAGACAGCTTAGAACAGGGATAACGGCCGCAGCCTTCACGCCAACTATCCCGAGCTTATCTTTCAACTTCCAGAATCCCACTGTTGGTGACTTCTCCGATCACCCAAATCTCCTGCCCTTTTTCCGCGAAGAGCTCAAGAAGCGAATCGAGCCTCGATCTGGGAACAGCGGCCAGCAGACCTCCGGAAGTTTCCGGATCAAAAAGGAGGTCTGCGACTGGCTCGGAAACACCTTCAGAAAGCTTAACCCGGTTGTGGTTGCCCAGAACGTCAAATAGGAAGTCACGGTTTCGGTAGGCGCCCCCAGGAAGGTAGTCCTCCTTGGCGTAGTACGCCGCCCCGGGCAAGAGGGGTATAGACTCTGCAAAGAAGCGCATTCCCACTTTCCCGGCCACGGCCATTTCGTTGGCGTGACCAAGCAGTCCGAAGCCCGTGACGTCAGTGCAGGCTTTCACCTCGGCCCGCAGAACCAACTGAGAGGCCAAACGGTTAAGTTTGAGCATACTCTGCACGGCCGCGTCGACGTGTTCAATCGAGGCGGCTTCTGCCTTCATAGCCGTAGTGATGACGCCGGTCCCCAACGGCTTGGTCAGCACCAGAGCATCCCCGATCTGTGCGCCGCCTTTGGTGAGTATTCTATTGGGATCGATCAACCCGGTCACACAAAGCCCGTATTTGGGCTCCGGATCAGTGACGGTGTGCCCTCCAGCGACAACGGCGCCGGCCTCAGCCATTTTGTCCGCGCCTCCCCTGAAGATATCGGTGAGCATTTCGAGAGGGGCGTTGTCGGGAAAAGCGGCCACGTTCAGGCCAAGCAGCACCTCACCGCCCATAGCATACACATCGCTCATCGAGTTGGCGGCCGCAATGGCCCCGTAAATGTAGGGGTCGTCCACCACGGGAGGGAAGAAATCCACGGTCTGAATAAGCGCCTGCGTTTCATTGAGTTTGTAGACGGCGGCGTCGTCGCCAGTCTGCAGGCCGATGATCAGATTAGGATGGCCGTACTTGGTGAGCGGGCTAAGCACTTTCTCCAGGTCCCCCGGACCCATTTTGGCCGCTCAGCCAGCGCAGCGGGCCAGGGTGGTGAGCCGGATCTTGTCTCTCGACGCCATTGTTTCTGCTAAGCCTCCGACGTAAGTCTAAGCGGCGCCTTCATGGATTGCGCCTCGCTCACCAGTATAACACGGTTTCGGAGGAGGGGAAAGCTGAGCGGCCTGTCCGGATAGTACCTTTAGGCTATTGAAATACTATTGGGAGCGTCTTATAGTACTTTTTGAGCACCCTGGATGGGCCTGGCGCCGCCAGGTTCAGAAAATGGGCGAGGAGCGAACAGCTTATCTCGACCTCCTAGAGTCGGTCTATCACTTTACCCGCCTCTACCACAGGTTGTTGGTCAAGAGTCGGGCTGCGCCGGATGGCCGACAGTTGGCCCTTTGGAGGGTAATCGGCCGATCGCGGTGGAATCGGTACCTTGCCAGCCTCCTTAGACGGCACGAAAAGACGGGGAATCGGCATGGTTGAACCTGGTGTTGAACTGCCGCAAACAGAAGGAGAGGGCGACCGGTTTTTCGCTCTTGCCCCGGATGCGCTGTTCGTTGTTGGCTTCGATGGATTGATTCGGCGATTGAACCCGGCCTGCGTCAGGACTCTCGGGTTCGAGGCTACCACCCTTCTGGGAAGGCCCTTCGTCGACCTGGTTCATCCTGATGATCGCGCTCTAGCCATCGCTCAGATAGAGAAAGTAATACGAAAGGCAGACTCCGTCGAGTTTGAGACTCGTCACGTTTGCGCCGATGGCTTATCAAAATTGTTGGCTTGGAGGGCCGCTCCGGATCCTGCTAACGCCTTAATCTACGCAGTTGGGCGCGAGGCGACCCCTGCCGCACCGATCGTCGCCGAACAGGAGGCGAGATTTCGGGCCGTTTTTGAATCGGCGGCTTCTGGCAATGCGCTCGTCACAACCCTGTTGGACAGCCTTCCGGCGTATGCGGTTCTCAAAGATCTCAATGGGTCTTATGTGGCCGCCAACCAGAGATTTTGTGATGCCTTTGGCTACTCAAGGCTCGAGATCGCTGGCAAGACCGCTCACGAGCTTTTCCCCAAGGATCTAGCGGATAAATACCTGGCCGAGGACACACGCGTCTTCGAGTCGGGAGAGCCGTCCCCTTTCGACTCAGAGCAGGAGATCATTGATGAGGGCCGGCGCATCCCTCTCGTCTGTCGCAAGATACCGTTGAAGGATGAAGGCGGCGGAGTGGTTGGCTTGATCGGGTTGGGCTTCGACATAACCGAGCGGAAGCGGATGGAGGAGCAGCTTCGGCAGGCCCAGCGACTGGAGACGGCGGGGAGGGTTGCCGGGCAAGTGGCCCACGACCTTAATAACCTACTGGCACCTCTGGCTGGATACCCTGAATTGATCAAGAGCCAATTGCCGAAGGGCCACCTGGCCGAGCAGTTCTGCGACGCAATGTTGGAGGCGGCCAAAGAGATGGCGGCGATCAACAAGAAGGTCATGACCTTGGGCCGAAAAGCGCATTTCAGTCTGGAACCGCTGGAGCTCAACACATTAGTAGAGGATGCCCTGTCTCAGATGGCGGATTTGCCGGAAACACTCGCGAAGGACCTTGACCTGGCCAACGACCTGAGGCCGATCAGTGGTTCATCCACTCAGCTCTTGCAGGTAGTCTCTAACCTGCTTTCCAACGCTCGAGCGGCAATGCGGGACACTGGGCTTCTGAGCATCAGGACCGAGAATGTGCTCGTGGAGGGTCGCCCTAAGAAGTCTGAGGATGGTCCGTACGTGCGGTTGCGAGTGAGCGATACCGGCTGCGGCGTTCCACCCGACATCAAGGATAATCTGTTCGAGTCATTCTTTATGTCTCGGGCCGGGGGAAACCGTCGTGGATCTGGCCTGGGGTTACTTATTATCGAAAGCGTCGTCCACGATCATCACGGATTTGTTACGGTGGAGAGTGAACCGGGAAAGGGCACAACGTTCGACGTTTATCTACCCCAAGCTCGGGAGTTGGAGGAGCAGAAGAAGAGCCAAAGATACGTGGGGGGCAGCGAGACGGTGCTAATCATAGATGACGACGACGTACAGCGAGAGGTGTTGGGCCGTCTTCTGCAGACCCTCGGATATGACGTTAGGTCAGCAGCCAGCGGAGAAGAGGCCGTGGCTTATCTCGAAGACCACAAGGTGGATATGTTGATCCTGGATATGATTATGCCTCCAGGGATCGATGGCGCCGAAACTTACCGGCAGGCTTTAGAGATTAGACCGAAGCTGCCAGCTATAATCGTGTCGGGTTTTGCCGAATCCGAGCGCGTCCACGAAGCGCAGGAGTTGGGCGCTGGCGCTTTTCTCCACAAACCCGTGACCTTGGAAGAGCTTGCCCGAGCTGTGCGCACCGAACTCGAGCGCAAACGTCGAAGGTGACAGAATATCCGGCCCTTGACCGCTTAGTTATCTTGCGTTACTGTAACCTCAGCATGTCGGGAAGTGTTTCGGTAGACTTGACCAGAACAGAGTCGTTCTGAGGAGTGAAGTCTTGGCTTTAGAAGAGACGGAAGAGTTTCGGGCGCTGAGCGAACTCAAGTTCGCCAGAGAGCAGTTGCTAATTTACGCCGCGGACCTAAAGAAGTCCTATGACGCCGAACGGAAACGCCGCCAGCAACTTCACCGGGCCTACCTGGACACCATCAAGGTCCTGGCTGCGGCCATTGAAGCGCGAGACACATATACGGGAGGCCATGTCGAGCGAGTCACTGGGTATTGTCTAGCAATGGCGCGAGAGTTGGATTGGGGCAAGGAGAAGCTGCTCCAGGTAGAGATGGGTGCGGCCCTTCACGACATCGGCAAGATCGGTCTGGAAGATGCGGTCCTTCGCAAGGCCGGCCCTTTGACAGACGAAGAATGGCGACAGGTTAAGACGCATCCTGCTTTGGGTGCGCAGATGATGACGGACGTGCAGTTCTTAGAAACGACCATACCCTACGTCCTCTACCATCACGAACGATACGATGGGCGAGGATATCCATCTGGCCTTACCGGTGAAGCTATTCCGGTTGAGGGCCGTTTAGTGGCTGTCGCCGACGCCTTCGACGCTATGACCTCTCTCAGACCTTATCGTCCCAGAATTGAACCCACTATAGCCTTGGATGAAATAAAGACATTGGCTGGCGTCCAGTTCGATCCGGGTATGGTGACCATCTTCGTGCGAATCTGGAATCGGGGTGCCTTGGGCCGTTGCCTGAAGAACTGACCGCCAGCGGGAGATAGTTAGCGTTGCAGCACGCTGAGAAGAAAAGGATACTGGTCGTCGACGACGACGATGCGATTCGTAACCTTGTGGCTTTCACTCTCGCGGACGAGACCTACGAGGTTCTCCTTGCCAGAGGTGGCATCGAAGCGTTACGACTGGCTGCGGAAAACCAGCCGGCGCTGCTCTTTCTTGACGTTGAAATGCCGGACAAGAACGGCTTTGAAGTCTGCCGGGAGGTCAAGAGCGATCCTCGCACATCGAGCGCGACGGTCGTGATGCTGACGGCGCTGGCTTCAGAGAGCGACATCGCCCTTGGGAGAGAAGCCGGTGCCGACGACTACTTTATCAAGCCATTCAGTCCTCTGGCCCTTCTCCGCAAAGTTGAGGAGATCCTTCAACACTCCGACACGGGTGAAGAAAGCGGTCTACCCCAAGCCCTGAGGTAGACCACGCTCAGTTGTCTCCTTGTAAAAGCTGGACTGATCTTTCTAGACACATCCTGAATTTCTGGCCCGAGGAGGCTCTGCGACCCATCGCCTCTAAGAAAAAAAGAAATGAGGGCAGAGTGCGCGCCGCGGCGCGCACTCTGCCCTCATTTCAGGTCCATGTCGGAAGGTCAGCTCTCCTCGAGGGCAGGAAGGGAAAGGCCCTGTCTACAGTGCAAGACGATTCAGGAGGACTTGGCCTTCGGTCCATATTTCGGCAGCCAGTAGCTGATGTACATCGCCTCACACCTATCGTCGCAGAACTGCTTTGTCTCCCCCTCTACTTCGTTGATCCAGATTTCTTTCGGGATCATCTTACCACAGAGGTCGCAGTTGACCACGTTTGCGTCAAGGTAACTCGTGTAGTCGGTGTTTCTTGTTTCCCAGTGCCCCACGGTCAACTCTCCTTTCGAGATAAGCGAAGCTGAGCGGTAGTTTCCGGATCCAGCTCAAGATTTCCGCTTTGTCTGATGACCACGCCGTACTCTTTCTCAGCCGCCTCTATCGTGATGAAACCTTCGCGAATGTCCTCAAGGACCATCTCTGGCTCCCGCTCCAGGGGGTCGCCATAACCGCCACCGCCTGGTGAGATGAGGATAACCTCGTCGCCCTCTTCGATAACAAGGCCAGAGAATTTCGAAGGGGACACCGTTCCGTAGACCTCCTTGAAGGTCTTGAACTCGCTCGTTCCCTTCTTCTTGATGTACATTCCGGCCGTGCCGCCACCGCCTCCTCCGAAGAGCCCGAAGGGCTTAATCTTCATCCGGTCGAATAGCGTGCTCAGGGTTATCTCTGGCGCCCAGACTTTGACCTTCCGCAGGCTTCCCAGACCTCCTCTTCTCCGGCCTGGACCTCCTGAATCGCTGACGAGCTCGTACACTTCGGTGATAAAGGGGTATCTGGTCTCAAAGACTTCCACCGGGGTATTGCGGCAGTTGCCATTGGGAACGATGATGGTGTTGTTCCCGTCTTTCTCCGCGCGACCTCCCCAACCGCCTCCTTCGAGATGGTAGTGGGCGTAAGGCTCACGGGTTTTCGGATGGATACCGCCGAAGAGGAAGTTCATCGCGCTTCCACCGTCGGAAGCGGCCACTTTCTCA
Organism: Chloroflexota bacterium; assembly: GCA_023489135.1. The sequence goes on along the minus strand of JAMDCE010000039.1, from coordinate 14,170 downwards.
GGTACGACCTGCGATAGCGCTCCAAAGAGAATTTCGACCATCCGAGGGTGGGTTTCGGTATTGCCGCCAACTTCGGGTGCAGGATGCTTAACGTTCACAATTGTCCCCGGTGGGGCGATAATCTTGATGGGGCGATAGGTTCCGGCGTTTCGAGGGATAGTCTGGTCGGTAACGTGGAAAACGGCGTTGTAGGTGGCCGAGGCGGCGACGCCGTAGGTGGCGTTGATGGGGCCCTTGGCCTGGGGGTCGGTACCGGTGTAATCGACGATCATTTCGTCCCCTCTCACCACCACCGTCGCCTGAATCTTGTACTGCTTCTCCGTCAGGCCCTCATCTTCCATATAGTCGGAGAAGGTGTACTCACCGTCGGCCATTTCGGAGATTTCGGCTCTCATCCGCCGATCGGCCATATCCATCAATTCTTGCGAGATTTGCCACAAGTTATCAGGGCCATACTCGTCCAGCATCTCCAAAAGGCGACGCTCGCCGATGTGCAGGGATCCGATCATGGCGTGGAAATCACCCCAGGTATTCTTGGGAGTGCGGTGATTGGTGAGCATGATCTTCCAGATATCTTCGACGTCCCTACCTTCGCTCACGAGCTTGATAGGTGGCAAGCGAAGGCCCTCCTGGTAGACTTCGGTGGCGTCCCCAGCGAAGCCGCCGGGGGCCTTTCCCCCAATCTCGGCTACGTGGCCGATATTGGCGACGAAGCCCCACAACTTACCCCGGTGAAAAACAGGCTGCATCACCATGTGTTCGGGGATGTGGCAACCACCACGGTAAGGATCGTTATGCATCACCACGTCACCTGGCTTGAAGCTATCGAGGCCCAGTTCTTTGATGGTCCACTCCACCACGTAGTTGATAGCCCCCAACTGGGCCGGGCAGAATTCCGCCTCGGCGACCATCTGCGCGTCCTTATTAAAGATGACGCAGGAGAAATCGAGGCCCTCGTTGAAGATGGGGGAGTAGGCCGTCTTCATCATTGCTATTCCCATCTCCCGACAGATGTTCACCAGGCGGTTATTCACTACGGCCAGGGTCACTGGATCCGTGTTCGCACTCATTTCTCTCCTCCTAGGCTGAGGATCATTATCCCGTACCTGTTCACCGTTAGTTCCTGGCCGGGATGTACGAGCGTCGTCGAGTCCACTTCTTCCACCACGGCTGGCCCCTTGATGAGCACCTCTCGTGGCAAATCCGAACGCATGTAAATTGGCGTTTCTACCAGGCCTGTCTGCGGGAAGTAAACCTGCCGGTGGGCTACCGGAGCGGGCGCTGGGCCTTCCTTGATCTCTTCTAGCGTGGGCTTGCTGGTATATCCTACGGCGCTCACGTTGAAGTGGACCAGCTCGATAACCTCGCCTCTTATGGCATAGCCGTAGTAGCGCTCGTGCGCCTGGTGGAAGGTTTCAAACGAGGCTTCCAGCCGTTCCCTGGTGATCTCATCGCTGGGAATTGGAATGAGTTGCTCGTAGTTCTGGCCATAGTAGCGGGCGGCGATTGAGCAGACCAGAGTAGGATCTCCGGTGAAACCTTGCTCTCGAAGCTCGCGAATGGCGATGGTCTTGAGTTCACCAAACTCGCGGTTGATAGCGGCCACGTCCAGACTGTCAGAGCGGAATGCTCTGGTCCAGACCTTGTCCACCCGCAGATCGGCCATCATTATGCCGAAAGCTGAGCCAAGACCCGGATGGAGCGGAATGATTACTTTGGGGATATTGAGCTTCTGGGCAATTGAAGCGGCGTGCACCGGGCCCGCACCGCCAAAGCCCAAGAGCGCGAAATTGCGAGGATCGTAACCCTGTTGGATGGACACCAGTCGAACAGCGTCAGCCATGTTCCCATCGGCCACTTCTACCACGGCTTGAGCGGCGCCATAGATATCGAGGCCTAGCCTCTGGCCCAATTCGGCGATAACTTCCTTAGCTTTGGATTCATCCAGAGTGATCTCGCCACCAAGGAAGTAATTCGCATCGAGGCGACCGAGGACCAGATTCGCGTCGGTCACCGTCGGTCTTGTTCCTCCACCCCGGTAACAGGCTGGGCCTGGCTCGGCCCCGGCGCTTTCAGGTCCTACATGAAGAAGTCCGCCTTTGTCGACCCAGCCGATAGAACCGCCGCCGGCGCCGATGGTGTGGATGTCTAACGTCGGGACGATCACCGGGATTCCCCACTCGACTTCGAAGTCGGTGGTATATCTCTGCTCGCCCTTGTTAATCAGGCCCACGTCGGCGCTGGTTCCACCCATGTCCAAGGTAATCACATTGTCGAATCCCGAGATCTCGCCGAAGAACTTGCTCGAGATCATACCGCCAGCGGGCCCGGAGAGAAGAGTGTGCACTGGATGGTTGGGGACGGACTGCCACTCCATAATGCCGCCGTTGGATTTCATCACCGCCCAGTTCGTCACGATTCCTTCAGCCTTCAGGTCATCTTGAAGGCTTATGATATAGCGAGTAACCAGAGGCTTTATGTAAGCGTCGGCGATGGTGGTAGAAGCGCGCTCGTACTCTTTCCAAATAGGGGCCACCTCGTGGGAAAGGGAAACAGAGACATTCGGCAGCGCCTTCTTCAACGCCTCAAAAATGGCCCGCTCGTG
>JAMDCE010000039.1:0-11555 GCA_023489135.1 Chloroflexota bacterium | reverse complement strand
TTGATGTATGAGAACAAGAAGCAGACCGCTATGGTTTCGATGTTGTTTTCCTTAACGAGCTGGACAATTCGGTCAGTTGCTGAAGCCAACTCCTCCGCTGTCAGCGGTGTGATTGGTTGCCCCTCATAGTCGATTCTTTCCCTAACGCCGACAGAGTTGCGCCTCTTCACCAGCGGCTTTGGTTTTTCCCATTGAAGGTCGTAATGAGACTTTCGCCAGATCCGCTGGATGTAGGGAACATCCTCAAAGCCCTGGGTAGTGGCATAGAGAACACTCGCCCCTTTGCGTTCGAGAAGGCAGTTGGTTGCGACGGTAGTGCCATGAATAAGGGAGGAGATCGCTCCACCATCTTTCTGCCGGACGTCGCCGATAACTTGGAGGAAAGCAACCGCGGGGTTGCTTGGGGTGGAGAGCTTCTTTGATGTGAAGATTTCTCCCGTTTCCTCACGCACGGCCACAAGGTCGGTGAAAGTCCCCCCCGTATCGATTCCAATGCGCAAGGTCATCGCTCAGCCTCCTTTCGCTTTTGACTAGTCTTCGTTACTGCGCCATTTCCCATCTATCTCTTCCTTCCTAGTGTTCTTTCGGAGTCTGCCGGTGGACGGCCTGCAAACGACGGGTGAATTCAGTGATTTGATAAGGAGACCTGCTCATTATATTCTTCCTCATGTTGGAGCGTCAACTACCACCACGCTCGGCGTGGGAAGAGTCCACCCCGCACGATTCGGCGAACCAACCACACCCTCAACCTGAGTCCGTTTTGCCCTCAGGCCGGGAGCAGCTCAGCCCCCGGTTCTTGGTAGAATCAGGCCACGCCATTATATGGACACGTACGGCCAACTGTGATATACTCCGCGGCAAGCGTATATCATACTTGCGCTTGGTTCGGTCCATTACCGTGGCGTGGTGCAGGCAGTTGAGTCTTCTCGTTTGCCAGGTCGTCGCTCTGCCAAAGCCACCGGCATTTTCCACCGATCTTCGGTTAGACGTGTGACAGGGGTGGCGACCGCAATGGCGCAAGATGACGGGTGTCTGGGGCACGACTACGAGGCCCGATTGCCCTCGGCGAACCGGGTTGGACTTTCCTCCGTCTCCACTCCCCTCGACGAACTCAAGTCGCTGGAGTCTTTTGTAAACCGGATCCGGTTGGCTGGCTTTTTTTTATCTATCTTTCTCGTTTGCCTTTGGACCCCCTTTAGCCTTGCTCTTACGTACGGGCTGGTCATCTTCTTCTTTTTGTCTATCGTCTCCTCGTTTGTGGCGACCGAACGAATTCGGAAAACATCTCGACAAAGGCTCCTTAACCTATTCACTCTCGGCGCCGATGTGATTTTCCTGGGCGGCATCTCGATCGCTTATGCCCAGGTGCCCAACTACACCACTTGGATCATCTTCTTTCCGGTTCTAACTGAAGCTGGTCTCAAGCTTTCGAACCGGGGCACCCTGGTCGTGCTAGGGGCGCTGGCGGCCCTCTATTCATTAATTGAGTTTGTTCGCAGCGCGGCCTTTCGTTATGACGTTACTTTCCAGGGTATGGCGTTCGAGCTAGGTGTGCTCTTGGTTACAGGCATTTACGTGGGCCATGCGGCTCAGTTAAGTAAACGACGCCAGCAAATGACGGAAAAGATAGCCCAGGAGAACGCCAGGTTATATGAAAGAGCTCACCAGCTAGCTATCACGGACGGAACAACCGGAGTCTATAGTCGCCGCTACCTGAATGAATTCCTTGAGAGGGAGGTGGCGCTGGCTCGACGTGACGGCACTTCGGTCGGCGTTTTGATCGCCGATCTGGACAATTTCAAGGAAGTCAACGACAGCTACGGGCACTTGGCCGGCGACCTAGTTTTGACTGAGGTGGCGCAGAGAATTGTGGCCGCATTGCGAGCCACTGATTTGGTGGCACGTTACGGCGGCGACGAATTCGTTATCGTTCTCCCCGGTTGTGAAGCTGTGTGTCTCTCCCAATGCTCTGAGAAAGTAAGGAGTCTCCTTAAGTCTCAGAGCATTGTCGTGCGCGATGGAGAGGCCGAAGTCGACCTGACGTTGAGTATGGGGGGAGCATCATATCCCGCTCACGCCTCCAACGACCGTGACCTCATGCAGAAGGCTGACGAGGCCCTCCTAAGAGCCAAGAGAAGCGGGCGAAACCAGACGGTCCTGTTTGACTCAGATCCCTGGAGGGCGGGCGAGGTGAAGGCGACCCAAGGTGGATCGGAATCTGACCGGCTCCGCGCCAGCAACGATCCTGCGGAGGCTCTGGAAGATGCGTGAAGAAGCCTCTCAAAGCCGATTGACAAGGCAATGATGATATAGTATCATTGTCCGTGTTGACTAGAACAAATGAGCGGTTTTGCTGCGAGAGGAGAGTGAAGATGACGGACAGAGACAGGGCGTTGGAGGCGGCCATTGGGCAGATTGAGCGGCAGTTTGGCAAAGGTTCCATAATGAAGATGGGAGAGGCCTCAGCCAGAATGCAGGTGGAGGCTATTCCGACGGGCGCTATCTCTCTGGATCTGGCTCTCGGGGTGGGCGGCATTCCGCGTGGTCGAGTCACGGAGATTTACGGCCCCGAATCCTCGGGGAAAACCACTCTGGCCCAGCATATCATAGCCGAAGCGCAGAAGCTGGGTGGGGTTGCGGCCTATATCGACGCCGAGCACGCTCTCGATCCCGACTACGCCAGGAAATGCGGGGTCGCCATCGAGGATCTCCTCGTCTCACAGCCCGATACTGGTGAGCAGGCCTTAGAGATCGCCGAGACTCTGGTGCGCAGCGGAGCGATAGACGTGATCGTGGTCGACTCTGTGGCCGCTCTGGTGCCACGAGCCGAAATCGAGGGCGACATGGGCGATTCTCACGTCGGGCTGCAAGCCAGGCTAATGTCTCAAGCCTTGCGCAAGTTGGCGGGTGCGATAAGCAAATCCAAGACTTCGGTCATCTTCATCAACCAGTTGCGGATGAAGATAGGGGTGATGTTTGGGAACCCTGAAACGACCAGCGGCGGAAATGCCTTGAAGTTCTACGCCTCGGTTCGCCTGGATATTCGTCGGATCGAATCGATTAAGCAAGGCACGGAGGTTATTGGCAATCGAACGCGTGTTAAGATCGTTAAGAACAAAGTCGCCCCACCATTCCGCACCGCTGAATTTGACATAATGTACAATGAGGGCATTTCTAGAGAGGGCAACCTTCTGGATGTAGGCCTGGATCTCGGTGTCTTGCGCAAGAGCGGAGCCTGGTTCTATCTGGATGAGGCGCGTCTTGGGCAGGGACGCGAAAGCGCCAAGGAATACCTTCGCCAGAGTCCCGATGTGGCGCAGGATATCGAGACCAGAATCCGCCAAAGTTCTCCTGTGTTTACCAGCGCTGCCACTGTGGCGGAAGACGAGGTAGAAGTGGGCCTGTAATCTAGCTGGCGACTATAGCTAAGGAGTGGCTGCGAACCGTGGGCGGGGCGCAGCCCTTTTTTCGAGTATGGGACAAACAATAACCGCGTTAGAAGTCAAAGGCAATAACAAGAAACGGGTAATGGTGTATCTCGACGGCCGCTACGCCTTTTGGCTCAGCTCAACCCTGGTCGAGGATCGCGGCTTGGGGGTCGGGCAAGACCTTACCGGCAGAGAGATTGACGAACTGCTCTCCGCCGACCAGTTCCACCGGGCGCTAGAATCGGCGCTAGGGTATCTTACCTACCGGCCCCGAAGTGAAAAAGAGGTCATCCAGAAGTTAGGCCAAAAGAAGTACGATCCTGAGGTGATCGATCGAGTTATAGAGCGATTGCGGTTGCTAAGATACGTGGACGACGTTGATTTCGCGCGTTTCTGGATCGATAACAGGGAGGCCTTTAGTCCACGCGGAGCTCGTCTGCTGAAAATGGAGTTGCGGCAGAGGGGAGTGGATTCGGAGACTATCGATACCGTAATGCGCGGCGAGGTGGAAATCGATGAGGTGGCTAGCGCTATTCGCCTTGGTCGGAAGAAGCTTCGTTCGTACGCCTCGGCCGATCGGGCCACCTTCAGACAACGAATGGGAGCATACCTTCAGCGTCGCGGATTTGATTTCGAGGCAATCAACCAGGCGGTGATTCAGCTTTGGCAGGAATTGAACCCCGTAGAGAATGACGATCCCAATTTCGCCGTCTGACGGCTTTGTCTTAACCGTTTTTCATGGTAAAATTGCCAAGTGATGATTACGACAGGATCAAACATGCCTGAATTTGAAAAGTTGGAAACGGGTTCGTGGCCTCACCGAGCCAGTCAGCCGGAGGAGGATCTAGCCAGTGGTTGAGATCGTTTGGTTGGGGCACTCCTGCTTTCGGATCAAGGGAAAAGAGGCCGTGGTTCTGACCGATCCTTACGATAAAGATCTTGGTTACGATTTGGGACGGCCCAAGGTCGATATCGTGACTGTGAGCCACAATCACGCCAACCACAGTAGCGTTCACTTCGTCAAAGGTGAACCAAAGATAATCGACGGGCCCGGAGAGTATGAGATAAGTGACGTCTTCATCACCGGCATCCGGACTTATCACGACGACGACAAGGGCAAGTTGAGAGGAACGAACACCGTCTACCTGTTGGAACTGGAGGATCTGGTTATTTGCCATCTGGGGGATTTGGGCCATCTGCTCACTGAGGAACAGGTTGACGCGATGAGCAATGTGGATGTCCTTCTCATCCCAGTAGGGGGGCGGGAAACCATCGACGCCAGCCAGGCCTCAGAGGTAATCAGCCAGGTCGAGCCCCGGGTTGTCGTGCCTATGCATTATCAGACGGATGTGTTGACCAGAGGTTTGGAGGGCGTTGGGCGCTTCTGCAAAGAGATGGGGCTGAAGGAGTGTCCACCTCAGGAGAAGCTCTCACTGAGGGCGGCGGACCTCCCCGAGCAGATGCAGGTGGTGGTCCTGGATCATAAGAACTGATAGCGGCGAAGGAGGAGGGTCAGGGGAGTTTCAGGACCCTCTCTCCATTAGTGGCTAGATGTCACCCGGAGCGGTTGTGGGGCAGGCTGATTATTGTTGGAGAGCCCTGATCAGTCAAGGCCCTACAGGAATCAAGGCTTCACAAGAACTCGATTAGGGGGGAGCAAAACAATAACTGAAGTCAGGAGGAGCAGTGTGCCCAAATACGTTTTTGTGACTGGCGGCGTCGTCTCATCGGTGGGCAAAGGTATTACGGTAGCCTCCATCGGACGAATCCTAAAGAGCCGGGGCATATCTGTCTCCGTCCAGAAGCTTGATCCTTATATCAACGTCGATCCGGGAACAATGTCTCCGTATCAGCACGGAGAGGTTTTCGTCACCGATGACGGCGCGGAAACAGATCTCGACCTGGGCCACTACGAGAGATTCATCGACGAAAACCTCACCCAGGCCAGCAACGTCACGACGGGTCAGGTGTATTCTTCGGTGATCCGGAAAGAGCGGCGCGGTGATTTCCTGGGAGGCACGATCCAGGTTATCCCTCATATTACCAACGAGATAAAGCTGCGCATCGCGTCGGTCGCCAAGCGAACCAACCCCCAGGTCGTGATTGTAGAGGTGGGCGGCACCGTCGGCGACATTGAAAGCCTGCCTTTCCTCGAGGCAATTCGCCAGATGCGGAAAGATGCCGGACGCGAGAATGTCTTGTATATCCACGTCACCTACCTGCCGTACATATCTACGACTGGCGAACTGAAAACGAAGCCAACCCAGCACAGTGTGGCTAACCTTCGGAGCATTGGTATCCAGCCGGACGTAATCGGCTGTCGTTCCGATTATCCTATCTCCGACGACATCAAGGAGAAAATCGCTCTTTTCTGCGATGTGGACCAGCGAGCGGTGGTGCCTCTGATGACGGTCGATACTATCTATGAGGTCCCCTTGATTCTGGAGGAGGCTGGGCTGGGCCAGTACATTATCGAGAAGTTAGGCCTCCAGGGGCACGACCCGGACATAGACGGGTGGCAGAAACTGGTGGCCAAGATTAAGGCCGAGAAGAAATCTGTTCCCATTGCTCTGGTGGGTAAGTACATAGAATTGAGAGATGCCTACCTGAGCGTCGCTGAGGCCTTGCGCCACGCCGGGCTCGCCGAGGACCTGAGCGTGGATATCGCCTGGATCGACTCTGAGGAGCTGGAGCACGAGGGATACGAGAAAATCCTCAACCGCGTATCTGGCATCGTCGTGCCGGGCGGTTTTGGCGAGAGGGGCACTGAAGGCAAGATCGCGGCGGCCCGATATGCGCGAGAGAACGGTATTCCCTACTTTGGCCTTTGCTATGGCATGCAGATGGCTGTAGTAGAGTTTGCCAGAAACGTTTGCGGTCTGAACGACGCAAACAGCACCGAAGTTAATCCCAGGACACCTCACCCCGTTATCGACGTTATGCCGGACCAGAAAGATATGCCCGAAATGGGCGGAACCATGCGCCTGGGCCTCTATCCCTGCGACATCCTGGCCGGCACCAAGACCGCGGAAGCTTATGCGAGGGGAAAGTCCGCGCCCCTCACCGAGATACACGAGCGGCACCGGCACCGCTTCGAGTTCAACAATAGTTACCGGACGAGGTTCGCTGAGGCTGGTATGATTTTCAGCGGGCTTTCACCGCAGGGCTGGCTGGTCGAGATCATCGAGCTGGCTAACCACCCCTGGTTTGTCGGCACGCAGTTTCACCCAGAGTTTAAGTCCCGTCCCAACCGACCGCATCCTTTGTTCAGAGACTTCGTCCGGGCGGCAAAGAAGGTCCTTCACGAGGGTGATCAGCAGCCCTTGCCGCTTGAGAGAATGTTGGCCTAAGGGCTGTGAAATATTTGACAAAACGTGGTATAATACCTGCGCTGTGCTCGGAACTCGGGCCGCAAGAGGGCGTGCTCGTTACGCGCCTTAGACGTGTCTCCAGAAGAATCGGGTTCTGAGCTTCCACTGGCCTGGCTAGGGAGTGCCCGATGGGAGAAGACCGGAGTACGTGGCGCGCTTTGGCCCTAGCCTCGCAGATCGGCTGCTCGATTGCCATTCCCTTGATACTGTTCATAGCGGGTGGCATCTGGCTAGATGCTCTCTTGGGTGTTCAGCCGCTTTTCCTTGTGGTCGGTATTCTGGTCGGACTCACCTCAGGTTTTCTGGCCATTTACGAGTTGCTTACTTTTGAGCGAGGGCGCGAGTCGAGGAGTCGGGACGGCGGCGCCAGGAAATAGAGGCGCTACCTTTCGATAAGTTCGATGGTTGAAAGGGAGGGACAATGGAAGTAAGCCTTGCGGCAGAGACGCTCTTTAACATCGGGCCGCTGAGGTTCACCAACAGTATGCTGACGACGCTGATAGTTATCGCTATCATTGTCTTCGTCGCCTGGCGGATTGGCCGCAACATGAAGTTGGTGCCTTCCCGTTTGCAGGCCCTGGGTGAGTTGCTCGTTGAAACCCTTATGGGCATAGCCCAGAATACGAGTGGCCGGGAATTAGGACGTCGCGTCTTTCCTCTAACCGCCACGATCTTTCTCTTCATCATCGTAGCCAACTGGATGGCCCTTCTGCCGGGATTCGGATCCATTGGACTCAAGGAGGTTAAAGACGGGCACGAAGTGCTTGTGCCGTTCTTCCGACCGGCCAACGCCGATCTTAACACTACTGCGGCGATGGCTATCATCGCTATCGTAACGGTCCAGGTAATTGGCATTAGGGCCCATGGAGTCTTCGGCTATATGAAGGAGTTTGCCACTCCGGTCTTCCTGCTGCCGGTGCACATTATCAGCGAGATTTCCCGAATTATCTCGCTCGCCGCCCGACTTTTCGCCAACACATTCGGTGGCGAGGTGTTGGTGATGGTAATGTACTTTATGGCTCCGGTGGCGGTTCCGGTGATCTTTATGGGGCTGGAGATGTTCTTCGGGATGATTCAAGCCCTGATCTTCTCGGTTTTGGCTTTGGTGTATATGACCCTGGCGTATTCCGGTCACGGCGGACACAAGGAAACGGCCGCCGAACATCAGAAGGAGATGCAGAAGGCGTTATCTTCAATCGAGGAGACCAAGCTCAAGCTCGCGCAGGAGTAGACGTCCTTGGCGTTGGACCCTGGCATCATTGACGAGGCATCCGTCCCCGGTGGGCGTTGGAAATAGTACCGTCAACTTTGTCCTACATCACTCAAGGAGGAAAAGTATGGATCCAGCAACCGCGAGCAAGTTGGCAGCAGGCATCGCTATTGGAATCGGGGCCATCGGCCCTGGCATCGGCATTGGCATTGCCGTTAGAGGCGCAATGGAAGCGATCGGTCGCAACCCTGAGGCCGAATCAGCCGTTAGAACGACGATGATCCTGGGTATCGGTCTTGCCGAAGCCGTGGCGATTTACGCCTTCCTGATTGCTCTGCTGCTGCAATTCTTGAAGTAGGGGATCCAGGACGGAGAAGCACCCTTCCCCGGATACGCCCATTCGAGGATGCCAGGGGTGCTCACAAAAGGCAGAGTGGAAGGGTCTCTCGGTCGGTTGGCTCGGTAATGTTGGAACTATAATAATGAGGCTTGGGAACATATGGATGCACTGGGAATCGCACCGTTAAATTTGGTCTGGCAAATGCTCGCCTTCCTGATGTTGGTTGGCTTGCTGCAGCGATACGGTTTCAAACCCATCCTGCGGATGCTCGACGAGAGAACGGCTCGGGTCAGAGAGAGCATGGAGACGGCTGAACGCATCAAACAAGAGATGGCCGATACCGAATCCCGCACTCGGGGCCAGCTGGAGGAGGCGCGTCTGGAAGCGCAGAATATCATCGCCCAGGCCAACCGAATTGGCGATCGCGCTAGAGCCGATGCGCGAGACCAGGCCAAGAAAGAAGCAGAGAAGTTAATCGCGCGGGCGCGCGAAGAGATCAATTCCGAGAAGCAGCAGGCGATGTCCGAGCTGCGGAAGGAAGTTGCCAACCTGGCCATAATGGCGGCCAGCAAGGTGGTAGGCCAGACCCTGGATCCGGCGGCGCACTATCGTCTGATCGAAGAGGCCCTGTCCGAATCGGGTGAGTTGGGACCGAAGTATCAAGCATAGCTGAAGCGGTCGAGCTGGTGACCTGGCAAGCGCGGAACAATCTTAGGCAACGAGGGGCGCTTCGCCTGGCGCCAGACTCGCCGTTTGTTACCGATTCTTGTGTGAATGACGATTTTGGGGAGTGAAGCCGTATGTTGAAGGGTGCCGTAGCGCGGCGTTACGCCGAAGGGGTTTTCTCTATTGCCGTAGAGAAGGATACGCTGGAAGAATGGCGCGATGACCTGGAGGTGCTCAGCGCCGTGCTTAGCCAGCCAGGATTCGTGATCTACCTGGAAAACCCCAAGACGACCAGCGAGGAAAAGAGGCGTACGGTGGCCGAGCTCCTTGAAGGTCGGATTCAGCCGCTTGCCTTGAATCTTGCTTTCTTGCTGATCAACCGCAATCGGACAAATGTGATTGGCAAGATCGCGGACGAATACAACCGGATGATGGATGAGCATCTCGGTGTTGCCGTTGCCGAGGTAACGACGGCGGTTCCTCTCAGCAGTGAACAAGAGAAGGACGTGATCGACCATTTGAAGCAGTTGACAGGTAAGCAGATAAAGCTGGAGGCGAAGGTCGATCCGGGTATCATTGGCGGTCTTTTGATCAGAATCGGCGATAAACTTGTCGATGGTAGTGTGGCGACGCGGTTGACCAACTTAATGGAGGCCATCGCTTAAGCGGCTGAATCCGAAGGTTGGTTGCGAAATTCCCGTCGCGCCAGGTTTTTCAGCGCCTGGAGTTTTGTTAATTGTAACTGAGGAGGAAGTAAATGGTTGTTCGCGCTGAAGAGATCAGTTCGATAATCAAACAGCAGATTGAGCGCTTCGAGCAGCCGGTAGAGTCCGTTAACGTCGGCACGGTGGTTGAAGTTGGCGACGGCATTGCTCGGGTGTACGGTCTGTCGGGCGCGATGGCTAGTGAGCTGTTGGAGTTTCCCAACGGCGTTATGGGTATGGCTCTGAACCTCGAAGAAGAAACCGTCGGTGTAATTATCCTGGGGCCCTATACCCAGATTCAGGAAGGCGATGTCGTCAAGAGCACCGGCCGAATTGCCCAGGTGCCCGTTGGCGAGGCGTTGGTGGGTCGCGTGGTAAACGCTCTGGGCCAGCCGATTGACGGCCGCGGGCCCATCGTGACGGAGAAATTCCGGCCCATCGAGAGAATCGCTCCTCGCGTTATTACCCGAAAATCCGTTGACACCGCTCTCCAGACTGGCATCAAGGCTATCGATAGTATGATCCCCATCGGTCGCGGTCAGCGCGAGTTGATCATCGGCGACCGCCAGACCGGAAAAACCGCCATCGCCATCGACACTATTATCAACCAGAGGGCCGGCGACGTGATCTGCATCTACGTCGCCATCGGGCAGAAGTCTTCGCAGGTGGCTCAGGTGGTTGCCACGTTGGAAGAGTACGGGGCCATGGATCACACCATCGTCGTTTCGGCCTCGGCTGGCGACCCCGCGGCGCTCCAGTTCATAGCTCCTTACGCCGGTGCGGCTATGGGCGAGGAGGTTATGGAGCAAGGGCGAGACGCACTGGTAATCTACGACGACCTCTCCAAGCATGCTTGGGCCTACCGGCAGGTGTCCCTGCTGCTCCGGCGCCCTCCTGGACGCGAGGCTTATCCAGGAGACGTTTTCTACCTGCACTCTCGCCTCCTCGAGCGCGCGGCACGTATGAATCAGGATTACGGCGGAGGTAGTTTGACGGCTCTGCCGATCATTGAGACTCAGGCTGGCGATGTGTCGGCGTACATCCCGACCAACGTGATCTCCATCACCGACGGTCAGATCTATCTCGAGCCAGACCTGTTCTACGCCGGCGTCCGGCCCGCGGTGAACGTGGGTATCTCCGTCTCCCGCGTCGGCGGTTCGGCGCAGATCAAAGCGATGAGACAGGTCGCCGGAAGACTGCGCCTGGACTTGTCGCAGTTCCGTGAGTTAGCCGCTTTCGCCCAGTTCGGCACCGACCTGGACAAAGCCACCAAGGCTCAGTTGGACCGTGGCAATCGCATTACCGAAGTGCTGAAGCAAGGGCAGTACGAGCCAATGCCCGTGGAGAAGCAGATCAGCATTATCTATGCGGCGGTTAACGGTTATCTGGATGATGTGCCAGTCGAGAGAGTGAAAGATTTCGAGCACGCCTATCACGAGTTTATGGGCTCAGTTCATCCGGAGGTCCTGGAGAAGATCCGCACCGAGCGGCAGTTGAGCCCGGAGACCACTGAGGCTCTCAACGCCGCCATCAAAGAGTTGAAGAAGACGGTTAGCTACTAGGAGCAGACCGCCTGGAGAACTTGACTTAGCAGAAATCGGGGCCGTTGCAGGAGTAGAGGCTAAGGCATAACCGAACTTTGCTTCTGGCTCCTTTGCCGCTTAGGAGGACGACTTGCCAAGCATTCGTCTTATCAGGAGACGCATCAAGAGCATAAAGAACACCTCGCAGATCACTCGCGCCATGGAGATGGTGGCGGCGTCCCGGATGCGTCGGGCGCAGCAGCGAGTGCTATCAACCAGGCCGTACTCGGAGAAAATGAGAGAGGTTCTGGCC
>JAMDCE010000632.1:4813-5220 GCA_023489135.1 Chloroflexota bacterium | reverse complement strand
CCACTCGTACTCGGTCAGCCATAGTTGTTTGTTATCGCCGTATTTGGCCATTACGTCGTGCAACTGGTCGATTCGGCGGAAGTAGAAGCTGGGATGCCCCTTGTACCCCGGCGTGTTCACGGTGTTGCGGTCCACCCAGTCGTCGGGCGCGTTGTTGTAGCCGGCCATGTGGGCTCCGATGGCATCGGTGTAGTCCTTCAGCCCGGCCTGGTACATTTGATCCAGGTAGACCACATCGTCGATCGCTTCGTTCCCATCGTTCACACCCGTAGGCGTGAGGGCTCCCGAGATGACGATGGCGCCCGGGTCAGCGCCCTTGATCGACTGATACGATCTCCTGAGCATATCCACGTAGGCGGCAGCGTTAAGCTTGCCTTTGCCGCCCCCCTCGTACCACAGGTCCTGCC
>JAMDCE010000632.1:616-4803 GCA_023489135.1 Chloroflexota bacterium | reverse complement strand
ACCGGACTCCCACCGGTGGCCCATTTCGGAGCGGCAGTGATACTGAAGAGGATCTTCACTCCTCGCGCCTGGGCGTTGCCGACGATCGAGTCGAGACCGCCCCAGTTGAACGAGCCTTTGGAACCCTCGATGGTCTCCCAGCGAACCTGCTGCTTGACCCAGTCGAAGCCCGTGCCCGTGAGCGCATTCAATACGCGCGGCTGATCCTGGTCGAACAGGTGAGCCTGCATACCGTAACGCAGCCCGGACGTCGCCGACGGAGGGGTAGATGGGGCTGCCGGGGGTGGACCTGCCACCGGCGTGGCGGGCGATTCGGGCTCAAAGGCGTCTTTCATGTTGGTGTTGGGGAGGTCGTTAGGACGATTCAAGCTGTTAGCAGCGCCGTTGTTGTACTGCTTGTAGAACTGGCTTGACTTCGCGGCCGGGTCGGGGTCGCCTGGGGGATTCTGGCCGGTGATGATAGACTTCAGGTAGTCCGCCAGAAGCAACCCTTGAGTCAGGCCCGTCTTCTTGTCGTAGTGCAGCACTCCCCGCTGGAAGCGCAAGTAAACGAAGTCGTTGTTGTTGGGGTCGACAGTCGGAGCGCTGGTGGGCGCCCCCCACATCTCGAGGTTGATCCCGGCCATCCAGTTCGGGTCGCCGTCGCGATTGGGGTAGGCCTCCTCGTACTTGACTGTGTCCATAAACGTACGGTAGAAGTTGACGTTGTTGTTTTGCCACGTATTTGGCGAGTTCGCCTTGACATAATCCAGGACCTTCTGGGAGTAGTCAGGGCTCCCCGGGGCGGGCAACTGATTGGTCAGCCCGGGGTCGCTGGCGGGAATAGTGGCGCCGTTAATCGAGGTGTAGGGCATTAGCTCCGGATCGAGAATGTTCAGGAGCGAAACGCTTCCATTAGCCTGCTTCTGCATTATGCGGCGCTGGAAGAATTGAACGTCATATCCGAGCAAGGTGAACTTGCGCGAGACGGGGTAACCGAAGGTGCGAAGCCCACCGCGCTTGTTGAAGTAGTCCCAGAAGGCGTCATCGCCCACGCGGTAACCAGTCTCGGCGAAAAAGCGCGGGTCGGCTGGAGCCAGCGTGCTGGTTTCCACGGGTGCCGCTTCGGCCACTCGGGATGGGGCGAGGATGCCAGAGGGAGCGATCATCGACGTCAGTAGCATCAGGCAAGTGAGAGCGGCGAAGAGCCTCTTCAATATCTTTTCCTCCTTAGTCTTAGACAATCTAGAACGAGGTACACCACCTCAGGGCTTGTTGAAGATCGTTTGCCAACACCAGAAGCCCTAACCCAAGTTCTTCCACCACCCCCTTCCGTGTATGAGCCCTATTTGACCTTCATCAGCGATTTGAGCGCCTCGTAAGCCGGACGGGTCGAGCCATCCGGGTTGGTTATGCTCCAGTAATACTGCTCATCGTTCTTGGTCCAGCGGGGTTCCGGAACGTAAATGGCCGACATCACGCCCATCCAGGGATACCAGCGTTCCTTGGCGAATTTGAACGCCCGCACCAGGTAGTCCGCCTTCTCCTGCTCCGACACGGCGTGCCAGGCGTACGGCGAATCCGGACGGTCGTCGCTGGTCCAGCCGAACTCCAGAACCGCGACCTGCTTATCGGCATCGCCGTTCTTGACCATGATATCGCGCAGGTCCTCGGCGTGTCGGAACCCGTAGATCCTTCCTGCCCCCGGTTCACCGTGGTTGTACTTGGGATCCTGTGCGATCTCGTCCGGGCTCATTTCGGGAGGGGCTTTGTAGCCGGCCGCGTGAATCCCCAGGAGGTCGAAGTAATCCTTGGCTCCCGCCGCGTACATCTGCTGCAGATACTCGGCGTCAGGTGTGGCTATGGCGCCAGATGCGGTGGTGGGTGATAATCCCGCGCTTATGATGAGCGCGTCTGGATCTGCCCTCTTGGCTGCCTTATACGCCGCCTTAAGCATATTAACGTATTCCGCGGCATTTGGTTGCTTATTGCCCCACTCCCTCGCCAGGTTGGGCTCATTCCATATCTCGTAAGCCTGGATGCGGCCCTTGTAGCGGCCGACCAGCGCAGAGATAAAATTCGCGAAGTCTTCTATGTTGTCGGGTGGCCCGTCCTGAGGGAATACCTTATCCGAGCGTGCCCACTTGGGCTGGTTGTCGATGCGGGCGATGGTTTTCAGCCCGGCTTTGCTTATGGCTTCCACAATTCGGTCGGGTTCGCCCCAGTCGTACTTTCCCCTGGCATTGCCTTCAATGTAGCGCCATTCGAAGCGCTGCTTCACCCAGTTGAAGCCCGCGTCTTTGACCAGTTTGAGATCGCGCTCCGTGGTCGGCGCGTTGCCCCAGAGAAAAACGTGAACACCGTAATCAGGGCTGCCCATCTTGGCCCAGTTGGGCAAGGTAGCCTTGGGAGCCGCGGGCGTGGTGCTCGAACAACCCGCGGCTATCAGCGCTACTAAGACCGTGGCTGCCACCAGCACATGGGTCCGGCGCAGCACAGATTGAGGGATTTGCATCAGACATAGTACTCCTTAATCCAGGCGTGTGGAGGATAGGTGTGGTGGATTGGGTATTTGATTGGCCCGGTGTGGTCGGGCGGCCTGATTATAACACGCAGACTGAATGTCTGGCAACAGTACTTTAGGGTGCACACTCACGCGCCTACACATGAGCAGATATCTCTTCCAGTGTCCTGCCTTTGGTTTCCTCACCCAAAAGAGCCATGAGCAAGGCGCCGGCGATGAGGATGACCGCGAACATGATAAACACCATCTGATAGCCTGTCTCCCAGGTGCCGAGGAGAAAAGCTATGGCGCCCGGCACGGCGATGGCGCCAGTGCGGCCAAACGCGGATGCCCAACCGGAACCCGTTCCCCGAAGGGGTGTGGGGAACAACTCGGCCGTATATCCCAACATTACACTCCAGCCGATTATGTTTGAGGCCGCGATCAAGACACCCCAGAAGAGGACCTCGGGGTAGGACCCCGCCCTGCCAAAGAAATAGGATGCAATGCCACACACAAAGAGCGTGGATACTACCAACCATTTGCGCCCCACCCAATCGATGAGGAATGCGGCGAAAACGACGGCGGGAAACTGGACGACAGAAAAGACGAACATGAACTCGAACGTCCGCATAGCGCCGAATCCACTGGTAGCAAGCAGGGTAGGTATCCAGATGAATATTCCGAAATAGGTGTAGACGAGAGCGAACCAGAGCACCCACGTGCAGGCTGTCCGGCGGGCCAGCGGCCCGCTCCAAAGCTCTTTGAGGCCTGCCAACACGCCCCGGCGGGCAGTGGAAGTAGGGCTATTCGCTATGTCCTGAATTATGCCGTAACGAGTACGCAGCATCTCCAGGAACCTATTGGCTTCTTCCGTTCTGCCTCTCGCCATAAGATATCGAGGCGATTCGGGAATGAACCTGTTTTGAATCGCAGCGTACAGCAGCGAGACTCCACCGAAGATGAAGGCTCCTCGCCAACCCCACTTAGGAATAATTAAGAAAGCTCCCAGAGCCGCGACCATCCAACCCGAAACCCAGAACAGCTCCATCATAGCGGAGAGACGCCCACGGAATCGAGCGGGCGCGAACTCGCCTATCAGAATGGCAACCCCTGGCGTAACCCCTCCAACCCCTGCTCCTACGAAGAACTGGAACACGGCGAGAGATATGTAGTTCCATGAGATAGCGCCGAGGATGGTGCCCAGGGCGGCTATGAACATGTAGACCCGCAAGACGTACTTTCTACCCAGCCTATCCGCGGCTGTACCGGCAAGGATGGCTCCGCACAAGGTTCCTGCCGCGTTCAGCATGCCGATGACCCCGACGTTCCACGGACTGAGATGCCACTCGGGAACGAGTTGGGTGTAGATGAAGGCGATCAAGCCCGCATCGATAGACATCACCAGAAGATGCAGCCCGCCGAAGACCTCGATCCTCCAATGGAAGCGAGTAAGGTTCCCCTCTTCAATGCGACTACGTATTGCTGCCATTTCACCGCTCCACTAACCCGCGTATTCTAGCACTGGAGGTTTATCGGCGCAAGGAGCCAGCCTTCTGGGCAAGGGCTATTTCACTAAGAGCCTATCCGATAACGGGCACAGGTCTTGCTGCGTTCTCGCTAGACCAGATGGAGGTGAGCAATGGCAGAGCACGCAGCAGTCGATGAGCACTTTTGCATCCCAGATGAGCTGTGGGAGCGCATA
>JAMDCE010000632.1:0-606 GCA_023489135.1 Chloroflexota bacterium | reverse complement strand
CACTGGAGGTTTATCGGCGCAAGGAGCCAGCCTTCTGGGCCAACCTACTGTTGAATCCCCCGGAGTTGTTGCTGTCGCCAGCGCTCGCGGGCCGTGTCGGGGATCGTCAGCGCGAGCGGGACGCCAGCCAGCAGGAAGAACGCCAGCGCCAGGAAAATCGTCCGCATGCCCGCCGCCTGGTCGTTAAAGAATGATAGCGCGAGCACGATCGAGGAGATGCCGATGATGCCCCCGCTTATACGGAACATTCCGCGCAGACCCGTGATCGCGGCTGTGCGTTCGGGGAGCAGGTCGATGGTCGCGTTGTTGGCCGCGGGCGAGGTGAGGCCTACCCCAGCGCCGGAGATGGCCATCGCCGCCCATGTCAGCCAAAAGCCATCGAGTTCCAGCGGACCGATCAGTACACTGCTCAAGCCTAAACTGAGGAGGAAGAAGCTGATCGCTATCACAATCATGCCCACGATCATCGGAACACGGTAGCCCAGGCGCAGGATAAACAGGCTCGTCATCATCGATGCCAGCATAACGGTTATAGAGCGTGGCGTGAGAGCAGCGCCGGATGCGGCCGTGTCCATACCGTATTGGACGACGGCAAAGTAGGGGACG
>JAMDCE010000336.1 GCA_023489135.1 Chloroflexota bacterium | reverse complement strand
CGCCTGGATTACAGAGTTTTCAAGATAGCCGCTCGATGGGCAGTCGGCTGAGGTCCAGGCAAGCATTGGTTACACTGAGAACTTCAGTTCCGCTGACCCCAGCAGGCTCCATTTCTGTCAAGGATTTCCTCCCACAACTGGCCGAGCAAGTCGCAGTCATTCAGGGCATCCAATTTTCTTCTCGCCCCGCTCTCATTGGCCGTCCCTCGGGTTGCCCTTGCGCCCATTGAGGTCGATGCCCTCCTGACGCGGTTGAAAAAGGTGAGGGTCGGGGGCCAGCTTCCCATTGCTTTCCACCGGCGTCAAAGTCGCTTGCAGACCCTAATATAACGGGAACCTGTTGAGAAGCGGTTGTAATCTTGTTAAGTTGTCGTTGGATTAGTTATTCGCCCTCGTCACAGAAAGGCTACACCTTTGTCACGGTCCAGGAGTGAAGCCCCCGGTCCGGCGGGATCGCTCGATAGGTATGTTAGCAGGATGTTAACAGGGCTTGCGCGTTCTGCCAGCTCGCGTGCCCGTGCTGGATCGAGAATCAATCCGCTCGGGGAAGAGGTGTGTTGGGACGAGGTGTAGACCGACGTGGTCTTCAAGAGCGCATCGGTCTTTGTCCCGAGCTGGGGTCAGCGGAACTGAAGTTCTCAGTGTAACCAATGCTTGCCTGGACCTCAGCCGACTGCCCATCGAGCGGCTATCTTGAAAACTCTGTAATCCAGGCGGTGGTTTTTTTCACAGTCATTTATCAATAGCTTCCTAAAATGGGAATGTGTAGAAAACGGTAGGGAAGAGAAGTGAGTTAGGGCTCTAAAGGATCCCTCGCCACCGATCTGTTACTTGAACCAAGCCTCGCCAAAAGTGGAAGGTAGTCCCAGTACCAACGGGCAGAGGCAAGATGTCTACAATAGTTCGCTTCCGCGTCGAACACGGTAGTCGCAGCAGGCTCTTGATTCCGGTCCCCCATTTCCACGACGGATCTGAGCTGCAGGGTGATTGTAGGTTGCAAGCCGCCTCGCCCGCAGGCAGACGCCGAGCGGACGTTAGCACAGTTTTCAAAACGAATCTAAGTGTAGGGACCTTGGGAACCAGGGTGCTGAAATGGCGGTAGCCTGCCCATCTTCGTGAAGCAAGGTGCATTTGAGATGAGACAAATTCATTTTCGCGCAACTGCGTTGATCGCCTGGGGTCTTTTCCTCTTCTATATCGAGCGAATCGGTGGACCGATTGGAATCACGGACTTGGCCTACGCCTTAATGGCGGCGGTAGTCGTCATCGTTCTGGTCGTCCCTTCTCTGCACCGTGTCCCGCTTTCGTTGGCTGCGACCGGCTCTATCCTCCTGCTAGTGGCACTTAAGATCATGCTTGGCTACCAGGTGTGGGCCTCCGGCTTATTCTCGACTGCATTGGAGGCACTGTCGATTGTCATAGCAGCCAGTCTTGCCTACTGGCTGGGGAAAGGGGTGAACGAGCTCGAGCGTGCGATCATCGATGCCAGCGTTGGCCTGATGGAAAAGCGTCCACAAGCCTTCTCCATTGAGCAGGGCGAAATGTACCGGGAAGTGCGACGCGCCCGCAACTATCAGCGTCCTCTATCGTTGATGGCGATCGGGGTCGGCGAGGATTCGGTTGATGGTGCGCTGGACCGACTGCTGCAAGAGGCGCAGCGCGCGATGGTGAGACAGTACGTGATTTCCAGTGTATCGAAAACACTCTTCGAGGTGCTGGAGGACTTCAACGTCGTCGCACTTAGGAAGGACCATTTCCTGGTGCTCTTGCCGGAGGTGGCGCCGGAGCAATTGCCCGATTTGACCAAGCGATTGCGAGACGCTGTCTTCGAAAAAGTGGGCGTGAGCCTGCGGATCGGCACGGCATCTCTTCAGTCAGAGGTCCTGACCTTTGACGCGATGATGCGGAAAGCGGTCGAGGAAATGGAAATGGGCTCGGAACGACGCGTTCGGATTGTGCCCTCGCCGGGAGGGCAGGGACCGCCTAACCATATGTCGCGTCGGATATACGATCTTCGTCCAGAGGAAAGAGTGGATGGATTTGGCGATCATAAACCGGCCTAAAGTCCTCCCCTATCGACCGCAATACCAGTTCGCCAAACGCTGGATGGACGTTTCCATCTGCTTAATAACCCTGCCTGTAACTCTTCTTGCGCTTGCGATATGCTGTCTGGCCATCAGGCTCGACTCGCCGGGCCCGGTCATTTTCGATCAAGATCGCGTCGGCAAGGGCGGCCGCCGCTTTCGAATGTATAAGCTGCGTACGATGCGGCACAACCTCGACGACAGTGACCACCGGGCATTCATGAAGGGGTACGTGAGAGGGCGGATCGGCAGTGAGCCGGGCACCAACGGCCATCACCAGGCGCTCGCCAAGTCTTTTGTCCATTACCCGCGCAACGTCCTGGGGAGCGGCAAGGGCCTCAACAAGCCTCTTGGGGCATCACAAGTCACCCGCGTGGGGCGTGTATTGCGCAAGGCCAGCCTGGATGAGCTTCCTCAGATTATCAACGTGCTCAAGGGTGAGATGAGCCTGGTGGGTCCACGGCCCTTCGTTGCCTGGGAGATCGAAGAGTGTCAACCGTGGCATCACGAGCGACTGGAAGTGCTGCCCGGTATCACGGGCCTGGCTCAGATTCGAGGGCGAAGCTGCATCTCGTTCGATCGCTTGGTCAGAAATGACATCGAATACATCGAAAGGCGCAGCCTGATCCTGGATCTGGAGATTCTCCTGTGGACGGTTTTTCGAGTGATTCTAAACAATGGTGCGGGATAGCAGGTAACACAAGCTTGATGAGGATTGAAGTTGTCCGTGACCTCGACGAGCGGGCGTGGCGACGATTCGTGGACGAGCATCCACAGGGGCAGGTCTTCCATACACCGGAGATGTTTCAGGTGTTTGCTCGAGCCAAGGGACACAAGCCAACCCTATGGGCGGCGGTCGACGGTGCTGGAAGAGTAGTGGCCCTGTTGCTGCCCGTTCGAGTCTCGTTGTTTAACGATTTGTTTGGCCGTCTGGCGTGCAGGGACGTCGTGTACGGGAGCGTGCTCTACTCTCCAACAGACGAAGGGCTGGCAGGATTAGAAAAGGTGTTGGACACCTACCAACGCAAGATGGCTGGAGCATCGCTCTTTACTGAGCTACGGAACCTCTCGGACCTTACTCCGGCTCAGGAGGTCCTGGAACGATTCGGGTTTGCCTACGAAGACCACCTGAATTTCCTCATAAATCTGGATCGGCCGGCAGAGGAAATAATGCAGAGCATAGGTCCGCGAACGCGCAAACAGATACGGCGCGGACTCAGGCGAGGTGCCGTAACCGTAGAAGAAGCCAGAGATCGGGAGCAGGTGAGCACCATATACGAATTGCTGCGGCAGACCTATCGGGTGGCCGGTATCCCGTTGGCCGACCGTTCCCTCTTCGAGGCCGCTTTCGACTTGTTGTATCCCAAAGGCATGATTAGATTCACCCTGGCCCGCGTCGGGGAGTTTCCGGCCGCAGCCTCGGTGGAACTGCTCTACAAAGATACCGCCTATGGCTGGTACGGCGGGACCTCCCGGGCCTACAGTTCGTACCAGCCGGACGAATTGCTCACCTGGCACGTCCTCGAGTGGAGCGCCGAAAACGGTTACAAGCTATACGACTTCGGCGGCGCAGGCAAACCGGGCGAGCCCTATGGCGTGCGTGATTTCAAGGCCAAGTTCGGCGGCAACCTGGTCTGTTTTGGCCGTTACACTTACGTTCACGCTCCACGTTTGCTGCGGTTGAGCAAGTGGGCTTATGTGGCCTATCGTCACTTGCCGCGTCGACCGTTCTCGAGTGGGAATCATCGCGCGAAAGGCCGGCCGGCCAGCGTGCCAGATTCAGTCGGGAGTGATTGAAGCGTCCCTCTACGCTTCGAATTAGTGCTCATCCGACCATGAAGCCTGGCCGGCGCACTGGAGCCGGCTGCGGGCGGGGATCTGTCGGATAGGCCCTCAATGGTTGAAGTTCCTGGCTTCGTCAGGTGGAGATTATGAAAGTTGTACGCATAGGCGTCATTGGCGCAGGCGTGATGGGTGAGCGGCACTGCCGCGTTTGCACCAATTTACCCCACGTCGAAGTAGTCGGAGTTGCGGAACTGAACGAGGAGCGCGGTCGTTTGGTTGCCGACCGCTATTCTACATCCTACTTTGGGGACCTCGCGGCGATGCTCGACAAAGTTGATGGCGTCATTGTCGCTACCCCCACTGGCTCCCATTACGCTTTGGCTGCCGAATGTCTGCTACGGGGTCTCAACGTCCTGGTGGAAAAGCCCATGACGGAGACGATCTCTCAGGCCGAGCAGCTGGTGCACCTAGCTGAAAAGGGTGGATTGATGCTGCAGGTCGGCCACATCGAACGTTTCAACCCAGCTTTCATAGAGCTCAAACACGTGATGCGAAGTATGCATCTTATCGGGATCAGCGTGCGGCGTCTGAGCTCCTTCGATACAAGCAATACCGACGTGGACGTTATTCGCGATCTGATGATCCACGATCTGGACCTGGTGGTGAACTCGGTGGGACTGGGAATCGCGGAGATAAACGCTTGGGGGCGCTCGATAAACACCAACCACATCGACCACGCGGCGGCCACCATCTGTTTCGAGCACGGACCCATCGCCACACTGGCTGCCTCTCGCGTGACGGAACAAAAAGTGAGACTTATGGAAGTCACCGCGAAAGGGGCGTACGTGGAGGCAGATCTACTTAACAAGTCCGTCCTGATCCACCGGCGCACTTTTCCTCAGTATCTCGATACCGAAAACACCACCCAATACCGCCAAGAGAGCATCATCGAGCGTATTCACGTCCCGATGCTCGAGCCTCTCGCGTTGGAGTTGCGCCACTTCGTCGATTGCATTCGCGACCGGTGCCCCGGCCAAGTCCCCGGCAGCGATGGTCTGCGTGCGCTGAAGCTGGCCGAGGTCATCGCCGGGAAAGTGCTGGCTTCGTTCCCCGACGGAAACGGGTCTAATGAAGGATTGTCCCATCAGAGAGCCTTTGGGGCCCATAGGAGCGCCGACCAGGAGGAGATCATCATCGCATGATTCACCCCAGCGCAGAAATAAGCCCCAGCGCAAGGATTGGACCCAACACCAGAATCTGGGCTTACGCTCAGGTCTGTGACGACGCCTGCATCGGCTCCGAGTGCATAGTGGGGCGCGGAGTGTACATCGATCGGGGAGTAACGGTGGGCAGCAGGGTCAAGATTCAAACCGGCGCGCACCTGTATCGCGGGACGGTGATCGAGGATGGAGTGTTCATTGGGCCTCTGGTCTGTTTCACCAATGATAAGCACCCGCGGGCCGTCAATGGTGATGGGTCGCTCAAGATGGATGCCGACTGGGAACTGGGGAAAACGGTCGTTCAACACGCCGCTTCGCTAGGAGCCGGGTCAATCGTCTTGCCTAACATAACAATTGGCCGGTTCGCCATGGTGGCCGCCGGCTCGGTGGTAGTCCACAGCGTGCCTGATCATGGACTCGTGGTCGGCGCGCCGGCGAAGCTGGAAGGCTATGTCTGCAAATGCGGGAACCGGCTACGGCAAGGCGAGACCTGGGGGGGACTTTGGAGATGTTTCGCATGCCAGGCCGTATACTCCAAACTTGACTCTGGGAGGCTCGAAGAATTGTGATACCGCTGACCTCACTGCTCCTGGAGCGGGTTGATTACACCCTCCCTATCCCTCGATGGGAGTGTTTCATTTCAAGAAAAAGATGGGGAGCCGCCGTGGGCGTGGCCTCCTATCTACGGAAGCGCATCTGGATGCGTGTGCAGCACGATACTCCCGCCGTCCGCGAGTTCCTCCGGCCCAGCCCATTCATTGTGATCGACGGAAAAGGAGACTTGCCTTGTATGGTCTTCACCCGTTCCACCGGGGTTACGATCGAGAAAATGACAGGGTTGCACAAGAGCTACTATTCTCCCGGTCTAAAAGGCCCAATCGTGAGGCCGGTGGATGATTTGCTTGAAGGGCTAGGGGAGGTTCATTCGGAGTGATACATTCCTTCCGTCCCTATTTTGACCGGCACGAGGTGTGGGCAGTGCTGCTCGGCAGTGGGGGGCGAGCCGAGTTCGAAAGAGCCGTGGCTGAGCGAGTGGGGGCGAGTTACGGTGTTGCCTTTTCTTATGGTCGGTCGGCCATCATCGCCATTCTCAAGGCGTTGGACCTGAACTCGGCTGAGGTTGTCCTGCCGGCCTACACGTGCAAAGTCGTCGCCGAAGGCGTGGTCGTATCAGGGAATCTCCCCGTGTTCGTGGACATCGATTTGTCTGATTACAACATGGATATCGTGGAAATGGAGCGGGCGCTGAGCCACCGCACGAGGGCCATCGTCGCCACCGATATGTATGGCTATCCGGCCGATATCGCTGCGATAAGAGCTATGGTAGGGGACGAGCGAGTCGTGATTATCGAAGATGCGGCCCATTTGGGGCCGGTTCCTTTGGCCGGAGAAGCTGAACGGCGTGCCGATGTCACCGTGTTTTCTTTTAGCCCGGGAAAACAGCTGTACTCGATTGCGGGCGGAGTTGCGGTAACCGACCGCGGGGATCTTTACGAGAAGATAAAGACCTTTAGAGATCGTGAGATGAACAGGATACCTCGGAAAGCGCTGGCCAAGAGAGTAGGGAGATTGGTGACCGGCTATATGATGCTCAACGCGCAGCTCTTCGAGGGATGGAAGAAGATCAATGAAACGAATATCGCGGCGCGCGCGAGAGATACCCTGGATCTTACTTCAACCGCAATGCCAAGTGACTATGAGGCCGCTCTGACCGATTTTCAGGGGCGCTTGGGACTAGCTCAGTTGCGCAAGTTTGACTGCGTTCGGTTCAGGAGTGGAGTCCTGGGCGAGTTCTACGATCGTCAGCTTGGGGATACCCCAGGAATCACACTGCCTCCTGCGCGATCAGGGGTTGTGCGCGCACCTTACACTATCCTGGTCGAGCGTCGAGATGAAGTACGCTTCTGTCAGCGAATGCTGGCGCAAGGGGTCGAGGTAGGCACCTCGTTTGACTACGTTTTGCCCCAGATGGAGCCGTATCGACGGTTTGCGAAAGGGTCGTATCCGCGAGCTGGACGAGTGGCTCGCGAGGTCGTGAATGTGCCCAGCTACGCCTCACTGAGTGCCAAGAGCGCCCGCCACATAGCCGAGAGCATGAGGCGCATCCTGGCCGTGCCCGTTCTTGGTTGGGCCAGGTGATCCGTTGCCTGGAGAGTTGAAGTCCTCGTAGAGGTGTTGAGCAGTGAGAGGACAAGATAGCTTTGGCTACTGACAATCTTCTTGAACTCAGGCACAATCTTTGGTTCCGAGCGTTACTGGTGGCTCCTCCGCCGATGAGACCACTCCTGCAGACAGTTCAAAGAGCAGCTCTAGCCCTCTCTCGGCCTTATCTTACGCTTTGCCGGTGGGAGGGACAGAATCAGGGCGGGGCGTTGACGGCGAGCTACGCCGGCTTCGAGTATGCCAAACCCAGCTTGAAAAGCGTGCTGTTTGACCTAGAGCCGACCGAACACGAGGCCGGGCACGTTCCCATCTGGAGCCTGAACCGGCTAGTCAACGGCACAGACGCCGACGTCAGTTACGTCGTGGCCGATGAGGCATTGGTCAGGAGGCTCCCTCCGCAGGGTGCCCTGGTGATGCCTTTCCGGACTCAGCTAACCGTGGACGTTCGGGGCGAATGGGAGCGGGTGGTGCAGCGTTTTCACCGCAATCTTCGCCAGGGGGACTTACGGCGAGCGAGAAAGTATGGTTACACCTACGAAACAAGTGATCGCAAGTCGGATTTCGAGATGTTCTACCACACCATGTACGTGCCCACCATGGCGAACAGACATGGCGCTCTGGCAAATTTCATAGCTTTGTCGTTCGTGGAAGCTTTCGAGTACTTCAGGCGGGGCGTGCTACTGCTGGTGAAGCGAGATCAACGATTCGTGGCGGGAGTAGTCCTGCACCCCGAGCGAGAGATAGTCTATGCCATCAACCTTGGGGTGGCCGAGGGCAGTAGCGAGCTAATAGACGAATTCGCGATGGCCGCCGTTTATCTTTCATTCCTCCATTGGGCCAACGAACACGGCTTCGACGTTGTCGATCTTTGGGGCAGCCCCCCGCAGCTCACGCGCCTGTTCTTCTACAAGCGGAAGTGGGGAGCGATGGTGGGCATCTCTCCGACTATGCCTCAACGAATCTGGCTGAAGATCCGGCGTGACACTCCCGCGGTTCGCCAGTTTCTATTGGAGAATCCACCTATCATTTTGGATGATCTAGGGAGACTATGGGGTCTGATCGTCACCAAGGATGGCGACAACCTCAGTCCCGAGCAGAAAGCTGCCTGGCATAGCCGGTACGATACGCCGGGTCTGGAGGGGCTGCAATTCTGCTCGGCGCAGGACCTCATCAACGGGGGCTCGAAATACAGATAGATGGAGATCGTTGCTATAGAGGGAGGAGACCGGCAGAACTGGAACGATTTCGTGGCCGAGCAGCCCGCTTTTGGCCTGTTGCAGAGCTACGAATGGGGAGACCTGAAGGAAGACCTGGGCTGGCAAGTAATCCGCCTGGCTGTCCGGCGGGGTGGCAAGATGGTGGCCGGCGCCCAAATGCTCGTTCGATCTGCTGCCCGCGGGCTCTTCAGCGTCGCATACATTCCTCGCGGGCCGCTCGTGGATTGGGAGGACGCCGAAACAACCACGGCCCTGCTCCGCGCCATTCACGACGAGGCTCGGCGGCGCAATGCCATCTGCTTGAAAATCGAGCCGCCCCTGGCGCACGATGCCCATCACCACCAGATCCTTCAAAACTATGGGTTTCGACCGTCCGCTTACGCCAACCAGCCTCGTTGCAGCATGGTGGTCGATTTGCCGGACGATGGTAATATGGACGAGCTCCTGGCGAATCTGCCTTCCAGCACGCGCTACAACATCCGCAAAGGCCGGCGCAAAGGGGTCACGATCGACATCGCTGGCGGTGAGGATTTCGCGGCCTTCGTGCACCTGATGCGGGTGACGGGTGAGCGCAACGATTTCCCGGTGCGTTCGGCCGAATACTACCGGCAGGAATGGGAGGCCTTCAGCCGGCTGGGCCGGGCGCAGTTGCTGATCGCCCGTTACCAGGGCCAGGCCATCGCCGCGCAGATGCCCTTCTGTTTCGGACAGCACGCGGCCACCTTTCACGCCGGCTCACTCAACGAGTATCGAGAGCTGAAAGCCGGTTACCTGATGATGTGGATGGCTATGCGCTGGGCCAGACAATCAGGTTGCCGCAGTTTCGACCTTTGGGGGATACCTGAAGATGTGGGAGAATTGACCGCGCGAGGCGAGCCAATTCCGCAGGACAGAACAGACGGGCTCTGGGGCGTCTACTACTACAAGAACGCCTTCCGGGGACGGGTGGTTTACTACGTCGGGGCTTATGACTACGTTTACTCGGCCCCAGCCAGCCGTGCCGTCGATTTCGCTACTAAGTGTTTGGGGTCTTTGGACAAACTGGCGTGGGTCGGCGATCGCTTGCGATGATTCCTTTTTATCGACCGTACTTTGATCATTCGGAATTGCTTGCTGCCGTACTCCCGGGCGCGGGGCGGGAGGCTTTTGAATCGGCCGTCGCGAGCGCTTTGGGCGCCCGCTATGCTATCGCTTTCTCTTATGCTCGCTCGGCGCTTTTTGCGGCCCTCAAGGCTATGGGCTTCCAAGAAGTAGAGGTGGTCTTGCCGGCTTTCACCTGTGCGGTCGTGGCTCAGGCAGTCGTCGCCTCAGGGAACCAACCCGCGTTCGCCGACATCGATCCATCCGATTTCATCATGGATATTGATTCGCTAAAGAATGCCATTACGCCGAGAACGCGGGCCATCGTCGCGACTCATTTGTATGGTTACCGAGCGGATGTGGACGCCATCCGTGCAGTAGCAGGAGACGAACGGATCATCGTCATCGAAGACCGTGCCCAAAGCCTGATGCCGTCTGCTTCCAGGAGCGGCGAATTGAAGGGGGATATTGGGTTATGCAGTTTCGGTCCTAACAAGCAGTTATCGACGGTGCAAGGGGGCGTATTAGTCACCAACTCGGCGGACCTCTTCGAGAGGATCAAGACCTTCCGCGAAAGAGAAATGAGCCGGCCATCAACCAGAACCAGAGTCAAACGTTCAGTGCGTTTCCTGGCCGGCTATCTGGCCTTCCGGTCGCCAATGTATGAGTTCTTGCGGGGCGCACGACGATTGGCGGGGAAAACGCGCGATGATGAAAGTGAAGCGTCTTCCGGCCGGCTGCTCCCGGATGACTACCGTGTAACCTATGCTGATTTTCAAGCCAGGATCGGCCTGGCGCAACTGGGAAAGTGGTGCAGCATCGTTGCCGAGCGCCGCACCCTGGCTGAATTGTACCATAGAGCGTTGGCTCACCTGCCTGGCATAACGCTACCGCCTATCGTCCGAGGCGCCACGTTCGCCTACTATAGCGTGCGCGTAGTGGGGCAGGACCCTACGATCTTGTGTCGACGGATGCTGGCTCAGGGAGTAGCTGTGGATAGGACCTACTCCTATGCTCTGCCGTACGTTGGGGCATTCCGAAGGTATGCTCAGGGCGAGTATCCGTGTGCGCTGCAGGCGTCTCGCGAAGTGGTGAACCTGCCCATTTACCCGGGCTTGAGTACCACTAAGGCGCAACAGGTGGTGGCCGGCGTCTCGCACAGCTTGCGATCGGATTTCCGGCCGATATCGCCAAGGTCCTCGACGGGTGATTTGCCGGTCGAGGAGGTGGAGCTTTGAGCCGACTAGAAATGGCTCATCGGCTGTGGAGGGAATTGCAGTACAGCGCACCTCCCCTCGTGCAACACACGGCTATACCTGCCCTGCATCGGGCGAAAGAGATCGCTCGCCTGGTTGCGCGACCCCACTTGCCACTCTATGAGGTCAAAGGGCGAAACGAGGCCGGCCCGCTCACGGTGACATACGGGGGGCTCGGTTATGCCCGGCCTCTTCTGGAGAGCTTGCTGTTCACCCAAAGGTTCGGCGAAAAAGAGATCGGCCGAATCTCTACCTGGCGGGCGGGGGGCCTGACATCCGCTTCGGGCAGTGATCTCATCATCATCGAATCCAGCAAGCATCTAGTCCAGCATCTACCTCGGCTTGGGGCGATCGTTCAGCCTTATCGCCTGCAGTTTGTGCTCGACCTCAGTGGTCAATGGGATCAGATCGAGCAAGGCTTTCGACCCCAGACCCGTCGCCGGATTCACAAGCAGCGGCGTACCGCTGGATTTGAGTGCGAGATCAGCCAACGCAGAGATGATCTCAAGATGTTCTACGAGGACATGTATCTGCCCACGGTACAGCAAAGACACGGCGAGTTGGCGGCGATTCTACCCGAGCAGGAGGCTTTTCAACTCCTGCGGCACGGGCGGTTGTTCCTTGTACGTCGGGGGGAGGAATACGTTTGCGGCAGCCTGATCCTCGCAAGACAGGGTATCCTGGAATCGGTAGAAATGGGAGTGCTGAACGGCAGCTCCGAGCTGATGAAACAGGGCGTAGTAGATACCATGCACTATTTGTGCATCCACTGGGCCTATCAGGAGCGATGGCCGGCCTTTAGCCTGGGGGATTGCTGGCCGTATCTCTCGGGGAATTTCTATTCCAAACATAAGTGGGGCACAGTAGTGAGCATTCCTCGTCACGAGCACAAACAAATCTGGATTCGAATCCAACAAGATACACCGGCGGTGCGTCAATTCTTGACTCGTAACCCTTGTGTGATAGTGGATGGCCGGGGTTGTTTGCGACCGCTTCTGGTAACCGATCATCGAGGAGGCAATCCGCCCGAAACCCTTGCGACCGAGTACCGGCTCTACGAAACACCGGGACTCCACAGCCCTTGCATCTGTGCGGTATCAGATCTAATGGAAAGGGATTCACTCTAACCAAAGGTCGAGTAGGAAGAAAGATGTATACCTCACTATATAAATACGCGCGATTGGCTTCGCCGGAAGGCAGAGTTCTACACCGGCACTTGCAGGAACTGTTGCGCACCCAGTGGCTACCCCGCGAAGAGCTGGAGGCCTTGCAGCTGGCGCGACTAAAGCTCCTGCTGGATCACGCCTATGTGAACGTCCCGTTCTACCGCCATCGTTTTCAAGAGGCCGGCATCCATCCCGGCGATATCGGGACCTTAGACGATCTGCGACGAATTCCGATTCTGACTCGCGATGATGTCAGACAGAATCGAGAATCGTTGATCGCCGGCAACTTTCCCCCGGGTGAGCTGCAGGCAGGAGTGACCAGCGGGTCAACCGGTGCGCCGTTGAGATTCTACAATTCCAGAGAGCATCTGCGTTCCGGCTGGTCGGCGTTCAGTCGCATCTATCATTGGTATGGCCTGGAAAAAGGATGCAAGCAGGCCGTAATTGCCGGGACTGATGCCGGGTTCCGCCCAACCTTTTTCGAAAAGACCAGGATGCGGCTCCGTCGCGAGAGATGGCTCAGCTGCTTTGATATGCAAGAAGATAAGCTCCGGGCCTACGCCGAGGATCTGGCGCGCTTCAGGCCCGAAGTCTTCTGGGGATACAACTCGGCACTCTGGTGGTTTGCCAAGTACGTCAAGAAGAGAGGACTGGAGAGCATCCGTCCCAAAGTCATCGTCGGCGGCGTAGATAAGCTCTATGATTTCCAGCGCGAATTGATCGAGGAAACCTTCGCATGTCGGGTCGTGAACTACTACTCGGCGCAGGAGACCGGCATTATGGCGGGACAATGTCCTGAAGGGTCGTTGCACCTGTCGGCCGAGCTGCACTACTTGGAGCTCATAAATAACGGCCGGCCGGCAGAACCCGGCGGGTTGGGAGACATAATCGTCACCGACCTCCACAATTATGCCATGCCGTTTATTAGGTACCGAATCGGAGACGTGGGACGATTCGAAGACAGGCCCTGCCGATGCGGGCGTGGTTTGCCGGTTCTAGGCGAGCTGGTGGGACGAACCAGCGATTTCTTCACCACGCCTGACGGCAGGGTGATTTCGGGCATTCTCTTCTTGTGCGCACTGCAGGGGTGGCCAGGAGCCAACAAGTATCAAGTGACCCAGCCCAGCGTAGATAAGATCGACATCGTGTTCGAGGCAGATGACGATCTAGACATGGACTGGCTGGAGAGCCAGCGCGAGGAGCTACAAGCACACCTGGGCAACTTCGTTGAGCTCAGCATCACCAAGGTAGAGCAGATACCGTTAACGCCCGCTGGGAAATTCCTGTTCACGAGCTCGGCGGTGCCGTTAGACCTGGGCAAGACGAGGACGAGCGAGGGATGAATAAGGAATCGGAACACGCCCCGAGGCGCCACTGCATGGTGGTTCTCGCCTACTATCCCGGCGCCGAAACTAGAGTCCAGCGAGAGGCAGAGGCGTTGGTCGACAGGGGGCACCAGGTGGACGTCATCTGCGTGCGCGGCGCCAAAGAACCGCCTCACCAATCCCACCACGGCGTTCAGGTTCATCGTCTGCAGCCGTTGTCCGTCCGATTTCGAGCAACCGGTCTGGGCGGGGATCTTCTAGGTTATCTTCAATTCCTTTTCGTGGCCTTTCTCGAGTTGACCCGACTGCACCGGCGTCACCGCTACGACGTGGTACAGGTACACAACTTGCCTGATTTCCTCGTTTTCTGCGCCTTGATTCCCAAGCTGCAAAGAGTACCCATCATCCTCGATCTTCACGATCTCGCGCCCGAGTTCTACGCGGCCCGGAACGGCCCGGAACGGTCCCCCAGCCTGCTGGCAAGACTGGTTCTCTGGCAGGAAAGTCTCTCTTGCCACTTCGCAGATCACGTGATCACGGTTAGCGATCACTGGCGCCAAGCCCTTAACCGACGGGGTATCCGACCAGAGAAATGCACCGTGGTGATGAATGTTGCCGACCAGAGGATCTTCCAATCGCGAGGCGTGAAGGGCAGGTCGTCGACTAGAGATGGATTCCAGCTAATCTATCACGGCACCGTCGTCCGCCGTTACGGCCTCGATCTGGCGGTCCAGGCTATCGATCTGGCCCGTCAAGACATCCCCAACCTCCATTTCACCATTTCCGGGGCGGGTAACTATGTGTCGGAGCTCATCAGTATGGTTCGCAGCTTGAAGTTGGAGGATCACGTCACCATCCACAACGGTTTGCGACCCCTTGAAGAACTACCTGCGATCATTGGCGCCGCCGATGTTGGGATTGTGCCGTACCGAAACGACGTTTTCACCGACGGAATAGTACCTACAAAACTGATGGAGTACGTTGCTCTGGGCTTACCTTGCGTGGCGGCGCGCACAAGCGCCATCGAGGCCTATTTCGATTCGGTCGTCGAGCTCTTCGAGCCCGGCGATGCGGCCGATCTTGCCCGCCGCATCCTGGCATTGCACCGCTCTCCGGAGCGGCTGAAGGAACTATCACAGGCGTGCCAGGGATTTCAGCAACAGTACAACTGGGCGAAGATAGGCGCCGAGTACGTGGCACTTGTCGAGTGGTTGGCTGGCCGAGCTGAACCCGGAAAGGAATAGGGAGAGCGCCTTGGAACTCAAGACTTATCTGAGCATCATCGTTGCCAAGTGGTGGATCGTCGTGCCGGTCTTTCTGGTGACGCTGGCGGCGACCAGTGCATTCACCTTCTTGCAGCAGCCAACGTGGGAAAGCATAGCCACCTACGTGGTTAAACCCCGAATGGTCAATCCGGAAGGGAGGAACAGTCTATCTGCGTTGGGAGTGCTGGCCAGTCCGGAGGTCGTGGGCACGTTTGTTGAGGTGGCGAATAGCCGACAGATAAAGGGGCAAGCGGTTAGTCAGCTGCAATTATCGCGCGAACAGGTCCTGCAGATGTCGATGAATGCCCGGAAGATTCCGGGCACAAACGTCATCGAGATCACAGTCCAGGCTCCCGATCCGGCGCTCGCCCGCGATTTCGCCTCCGTCGTCGGTGCGAAGACGACTGTGTACGTCCTGGGGCTGTACGACGCCTACGAGCTACAGCAGGTGGATGCGCCGATATTGGCTGAATCGCCTGTAAGACCCAAGAAGGTCCTGAATCTATCTCTCGGCGCACTTACGGGATTGCTTCTAGCCTCTTGTCTGGCTTTTACCATCCATTACCTGCAATCACCGGTAAGAGATGAGCCGAGCCTGCATACAGCTGGATTCGGCGCCGAGGCTGTTGAATGATAAAGGTACTCGGCAGCGCGGAGCCAAGGGCGCTGGATGGGAACCTGGTTCGGGCGGCCTGGGGCGCCGGCGTCACGCTGGCAGGCAAGTTGCTTGGCGTGGCCTTCCGTTTGGTCCTCGCCTTTGTGCTGGCCCGCTCGCTCGGTGCCGAGCAGTACGGTTTGTATAACCTGGCGCTCACCGTGGCCGGGCTGGCGGCTAGTCTGGCCGTCCTGGGCCTGAGCACGGGCCTTGTGCGTTACATATCTACTCTCGCCAGTCGCGGTGATGACGAGGGCCTGTGGGGCACGATCCAGGTAGGAGTCGGAATCCCGGCCCTGCTGAGCTTTCTCTTTGGCATCGCCGTCTTCTTGCTGCCTTCCACCATAGCTGAACAGATGTTTCACGAGAGCAGGCTAGTTCAGCTGCTGCCGCTGGCAAGCCTGGTCATCCCTTTCCTGGTCCTGGAAGAGGTGCTCGCGGGCGCCATCCAGGGCTTCAAGAACATGCACTACCCGGTGATCGCCAGTTCCATCTGCAATCCGACAGTTAAGCTACTCGCGCTGGGGGCCTTCATCATCGTCGTCGGGCTGAACGCCCAGCGAGCGGTTTTGACCTTCGTCCTGGCCGAAGGAGCAGCGGCTTTGCTCCTCGTATACTTCCTGAACAAGAAGTTCCCTTTAAGGCGCTCCCTCTCACGTGCCCGGCGCGATTTCCGCGAGATGCTTGCCTACTCGGTGCCTCTACAGCTGTCAAAGATCGTAGTCACCTTCAGTGGCAGCCTGCAGGTGATCTTACTGCAAACCATAGTAGCGACCAGCTCTGTTGGCATCTTTGCCATTGCCAGCCAGATTAACTTGCTGGGGGGGCTAATGCAATCATCCCTCCACACGGCCACCAATCCCCTGGTGGCCCAGCTTCACGATAAGGATGACAGAGCGCAGCTACGGTACCTCTACCAGATGGCGTCCAAATGGAGCTTGATCTTCAATCTCCCTTGCTTCCTCACCGTGCTCCTGATTCCGGAATTGCTGCTGTCGCTACTGGGGAGGAGCTACGTGGACGGGGCGCCGGCCCTCACCATTTTGGCGTGGGCCACTCTGATCGAAACGGGCACGGGGATCTCGAGCGGGATACTCGACATGACCGGGCACAGCAGGCTTCGCCTCGTGAACTCTATCGCCGAAGGTGTTGCCGTCGTCATCTTGAGCACCTTGTTGATCCCTCGCGCGGGGGTCTTCGGGGCGGCGCTGGCCGTGTTGGCCGCTACCTGCGTTCTGAATTTTCTCCGTTTGACCCAGGTATTCGTCCTGCTGCGAATCCTTCCCTACAATACCAGTTACCTCAAACCCCTATCCGCCGGCCTCCTTGCTTTTCTTGTCTCCCTGGCTATGGGGCGGCTGCTGGGTGGCCAGGGTGATGTGGTTCGGGGGGTCGTGCAAATCATGGCTCTCGTGGCAACATATGTGGGCTCCATTCTAGCCCTTGGGCTGACGCCAGACGAGCGAATGCTGCTGACGCGGCTATTACAGCGTTGGAGGGCGGCTTGATCACACGATGTTGACCTCCCATCTCGATCGAAGCGAACGATTGGTCGGAGGGGAAGGCTCCGGAAAAGAGACGCCGATCTTCTGGAAAGAATGGTTCCTGCCGGGTTTGCTTCCCCTCCTGATTGGCCTTGCTTTCGGCGTGGCATCCTCGTGGTTTGTTGTGAATGGGCCGCTCAGCCTCGCCATCATGATAGCGGTGCTTGTCCCGTTCGTCGTCTTGCTGATCAGCTACCCATTCGTGGTCCTGATGATCTGGCTCCTGGTTATGCCGTTCTTCTTGGAGCAGAGCTCAACCATGACCGCGTTGGTTTATTGGGGACTTCACCGGGCCGCGATACCCGCTGCGCTTAGCATAGCGGTGATTGGAGACTGGCTAAACCTGCGAAAACGACGGCCGGTGCGCTTTGGGCCAGCAGAGATGTTCATGGTTCTTTTCCTGTTGATGGCCCTGCTCAACATAATGGTGCTGCACAAGACCGGGGCTCGCGCTCTCATTGACCTCTATGATTTCGTGATCATTCCGTTCTGCGCGTACTGGCTTGTCCGGCTCTTCGCCCCCACACGGAACGATCTGCAATACCTATCCGGGGTCGCCCTAATCGTGGTAGTAACCCAGGTTGTTATTGGACTTGTCGGATGGTTTGAGCCTCACATGCTCCCGGCCTCCTGGGTTCAGATGTCCGGAGGCAGGACCACCGGAACTTTCCGCAACCCGGATCCCTATTCCGTCACATTGATGTTCATGTCGCTGCTGCTGCTGCAGTTTGTGATGCAGCGAGCGGGAGGGTTGCTGCGGACCGTATCCTTGTTTGTCGTGGGCCTGGGGTTCTTTGGGACGTTCTTCTCTTTCTCCCGTGCCTGTTGGTTGGGTGGAGCACTGGTTCTGATTGGATTGATGTTCGTCTACCCAAAAGCAATGCTGCGCTTGATCCTCGGTATGGTGCTGCTCGTCTTTGTCCTGGGTACTACCGTGCTCTCTCGTGAGATGGCCTGGGTGCAGACACGACTGACGGAAGAACGTCAGGTCGAGAACCGCATCGTCGTCTATGCGGCTTCACTGAAATTGATAGAGGCTGAGCCGCTTTTCGGATGGGGGTATGGAAACCACAACATTTACGCCGAGAGATTCAAGGAGCGGGTAGGGGATATCCCGGAGGAGGCTGGGGAGAGGATTGCATCGCACAACTCCAACCTAACGATTATGGCGGAAATGGGCATACCCGGGTTCTTGCTCTATATGCTGCCGGTGGCGTACTGGCTCTTGCTAAGCCTAAAGGTTTGGCCTCGTCTGCCTCGTGATGGCTTCCTGGGCAGAACGTTTCTAGTGATACTCTGGTTATCGTTGATGGAACAGTTTGTCGTCAGCAACTTCGACAACCTGTTCTCCAATTTCTTCTTTGTCACCGTCCTGTGGTGGATGTATCTGGGGCTGATCGCCAACCTGGTCTGGCCGCAGCTCGACGCAGTGGGCTCACGTCAACGGAGGCCGTTCGCGCTCACGGAGAAAGGGTAAATGAGAGACGTAATGAACAAGACAATGGATCGCGCAGACTTGCTGTCGGAGGAAGCCGCACAGTTTGTGCAGGGCCTCAATGGCTTGGTCGCTACTCTATATGCCAAGCATCTCTACACGACTTCCTGGTCGGGCTTACTGCCAACGACTCTGAGGTATCCAGTCTCGTTCAACAGGCGGGGGCCAAGGAACTTGATGAAAAGGCTGTTAGGAAGGGGTGTCAGGGAAGAAGAGGCCCTGGCAAAACTCGACGCCGCGAACAGGGGAGCGCAATATGAACCCCTTCCGGATAGCGTCGACGATCGCCGGTTTCCGTGGTACCTGTACTGGGAAATCTACTGGGTTATGAAGAATGGCCCTGTAGTCGGCAGTGGCTCGAGGTTGCTAGATGCTGGGGGCACCTCCTCGCTGTTCTCCTGCTATCTGGCATCCCTGGGCTGCGAGGTCCACTCCATAGACTTGGACCCTGTGCTCACCTCCAATGCAAACAAGATCGCGAGGGCAATGGGCTGGAATATGCACTCTTACACGATGAACATGAGGAGCCTCGCCTTTCCGGACTGTTACTTTGATCACGCCTATTCGATATGTGTCTTTGAGCATCTGGAGCATGACATAAAGCAGGCGGCGCTTGCCGAGATAGCTCGATGTCTCAAACCCAACGGTATCCTTTCAATCACCTTTGATTATCGCAACCCCGCGCCCCTTCTCGCGGGTGCCGGCGCCGACACGAGCGATAGAAACCAACTGAAGAACACGGACGATATCAGGCGGTGTTTCTTGTCAAATGCCAATCTTGAGCTGCTGGGCAACGGGGAGTTCTGCGATGAAGGCAGGGACTACCTCGCTCATCCTCAGTTTGGCAATCGTCCATATACTTTCGGAGCGATCTTCCTGAGAAGAAAAGCCTAGTCTTCAGGTCGGCGCGTCTATCTACAGGCCGACTTGCACCTGTATGCCAGGCGGGAGAGGAATTGGACAATGGAGAGGCCCGGCAACCTGACTGATCGTGAATTCTGGGGTACCTTTCACCGAGACGATTGCGCGGTCTCAGGCTTCCCCACTTCAAGATTCGCAGGATGGAAGCGACGGGCATCCCTTACTCGCACCGAGAGAATATTGTACAATCAAATTCCGGCTATGTTGCCCCAGGGTGGGCACATGCTGGAGATTGGGAGTGCGCCGG
This sequence comes from Chloroflexota bacterium, assembly GCA_023489135.1. The sequence continues at coordinate 4,353 of JAMDCE010000336.1, read as the reverse complement.
GACACAATCTACTGAGGCTTGCCGCGCTTGCGGGAGCCGAACCGTTTGGAATCGAATACTCGCCGTCAGGCGTGACGGTGCAAAGGGAGCTATTCCTCCGCGCGGGTTTGGATCCGCAGCACGTTATCTATGCGGACTTTTTCTCCGATGACTTGCTCCTTTCCCTGAAGGCCAGCTTTGACGTCGTGGCGTCCTTTGGGTTCATCGAGCACTTCGATGATACTGAGCTTGTAGTTCGGCGACACCTGGAATTCCTGCGTCCCGGCGGATGCATAGTGGTCAGCGTACCCAACCTCAATGGGCTCAATGCAGCTATCGCTAGAGCCTTCGACAAGGAGTTGCTGCTGATCCATAACAGACGCGCGATGACTCCCGCGGCTTTGGAGAGGGTTCTCCGAATGGGAGGGGTTGACGTGACGTTTTGCAAGTACATCGGAACACTTGACCTTGCCCTTTGTACAGGTGGACGGAACATCAATGTGAATGTAAAGGTGCTACTCCTGAAATGGCAGAGGCTTGTGAATCTCCTGACTTCAGTCATTCCGATCGATGTTCGGATCGAGCATCCCGCGGTTAGTCCCCATATACTCGCCATCGGATTCCTGCCTAGCAGGCGTGACGCCGTGGGGCAATCAAGTTGACGTGGCCGGGTCGCCTATGGAGGCACTAGTTTGTGCGGTGTGACTGGATGCTGGCAAGGAGTGGGAGAATCCGCGGCTGAGCTCTCTCAGCTGGCTGCCCGCATGGCGCATACTCTGGCGCATCGTGGACCGGATGACTCGGGAGAATGGGTTGATGAAGAGGTGGGAATCGCCCTGGGCTTTCGACGGCTGGCTATCATCGACCTATCCCCCTCCGGTCACCAACCGATGGTATCGGCCAGCGGGCGCTATGTCATCGTGTTCAACGGCGAAATCTATAACTACCGAGATTTGCGCCGGGAACTAGAGGATTTGGGTCATTCCTTTCGTGGTCACTCTGACACCGAGGTTATCCTGGCGAGCTGCGATCAATGGGGTCCGGATGAGACGTGGAATCGCATCGAGGGTATGTTTGCTATCGGACTCTGGGATCGCCACGATCGGAATTTGATCCTCGTACGTGATCGCCTGGGGAAGAAGTCTATGTATTACGGCCTGGTGAACGGCGTCTTCCTGTTTGGGTCGGAACTGAAAGCCTTACGCGCCTATCCCGGCTTTGACGCCGAGGTTGACCGTGATGCGCTTTCCCTCTATTTGCGGCATGCCTACGTTCCCTCCCCTTATTCTATTTATAGCAACATACGCAAGCTTGAACCTGGGCAGTTCGTGCTGGTCAGGCAGGGCCGGCGGCCCGAGACGCACACCTATTGGAACGTTCGAAAAATGGCGGAACGGGGTCTGGCTAATCGTGCGAGTCTGCCTGATTGCGAAGCGATCGCTGTGCTCGATAATCTCCTACGCGATGCCGTTGCTCGACGTATGGTGGCTGACGTGCCGCTGGGCGCGCTCCTATCGGGGGGAATCGATTCTTCCACCGTGGTGGCGTTGATGCAGGCCCAGAGTTCGCAACGGGTAAAGACGTTCACAGTTGGTTTTCGCTCCAAGGACTTCGACGAGGCAGAGGCGGCCAAGGCCGTGGCCCTGCACTTGGGAACCGATCACACCGAGCTTTACGTGACGCCAGAGGAGGCCAGGTCGATGATTCCGCGCCTGGCTGACTTGTACGACGAGCCTTTTGCCGATTCTTCGCAGATTCCTACTTTTCTCATCTGCGCGCTGGCCCGCCGGCACGTGACCGTCGCCCTGTCGGGCGACGGCGGCGACGAGCTTTTCTACGGCTATGAGCGTTATGCGCGGGTCCGCAAGAACTGGAGCCGGGTCGGCTGGGTTCCCTCTGGCGCGCGTCCCTGGGTGGCAAGGGCAATCCGGCACACGCCCCTGAACCATAAAGCTGCCGCGCTGGGCGAGGTTCTCTCCCTCTCCAACCAGGATGCGCTGTATCGCCGCTCGGTGTCGGTTTGGGAGCCGCGAGCCGTGGCGATTGATGGTCACGAACCCGAAACCATGGTGCTCGATTCTTCTCTGCAGAGGACCATACCGGACTTTGATGAGCGGATGATGCTCCTGGATCTGGCAACCTATCTGCCGGATGATATTCTAACCAAAGTCGATCGAGCTAGCATGGGAGTCAGCCTGGAAGTGCGAGCGCCCCTGCTGGACCACCGTTTGGTCGAGTGGGTTTGGCGATTGTCTTTGAGCTTCAAGATTCGTGATAAGCAGAGCAAGTGGCTCTTAAAGCAACTGTTGCGTCGTTATGTGCCGGCCGATCTGACGGATCGACCGAAATCCGGCTTCTGCGTGCCGCTGGTCGAATGGCTGCGTGGCCCCTTGCGAGAGTGGGCAGAGGCGCTGCTGGACGAGCGATGCTTGAGGCAAGATGGATTCCTGAAGCCCGAGCCGATCCGGCAGGCCGGGCGCTGTATGTTGAGGGGCGAGGGGAGAAGCGTGGGCAGTCTGTGGACTGTATTGATGTTCCAGACCTGGAAACAACGGTGGTGCCCCGCGGGACGCACGTGAAGGCGTGCGCCCTTGAGCCAATGATGATGTCGAGGGGAATGGTCTGGAGGGAAAGCGCTAGACTGCGTCCAAATGAAGGGCAGCCAGCCCCCAGTTAGCTGGGATGGCCGGCTGCATCAGAAGCTAAAGCGCGGTGGAGCGCGTTCTAGGATTAATGGTATTCAAAGGCTCCGACATCGGTCGAGCGTCCCTGTGGCCTCTGGGCCCAGTCAAAATCATACACTACGTTGGAAAGGTTAACTCCGCGATCGATCGCCGGCGAAGCGCTAGTCAGGTGTAGATTGGGGCTCGTAGTGGAAGCGCTCACGAATCTGGGGTCCGCGACGATGGTGGCTGATTCGTCGCCAGCGGATTGGAGTTGGGCAAGGCTGTAATAGGCTCCACCGATGTAGTAGGCGCCCGGAGTCTTTGCGTCGAAGCCGGTCTTGTAATACAGATTGTTCGACATTGCGAGGGTTCGGGCACCGCCCTTCGAGACTTCCAGGATCGATTTGAAGCCGTAGACTATGTTGTTTCCGATCTGGCCAGTTGTGGAAACCTGGTTTAGCCTGACGCACGGCTGTGAGCCGGTGTAGATGGTGCATTTGGCATAGGAATTGGTCGCGGCGTAGTTTAGCGCCGTCTGATCAAGGAACTCCCAGGAGGCATCGCCCACACTGAAGGTGGCCGGGCTGGCGACATTAAAGATCGTGTTGTTGGCGACCACATAGTTTGCCCAGCCTCGAGGCATAATCGCGGCCGACTGGTAAACATTGTAGATCACGTTGTCGCGCACGGTGACGTTGTTGGCCTGGTAGCGGTCGGGGACAGGGACCGATCCATCGGTCATGTTGGTGTTGCCAGACGGCCCGGAAGGAGAAGCCATGGAGGAGCCCATAATGGCCGAATTTCGTATTTCGTGGATGCGGTTATTCTCGACGGTGACGTTCGACGCGCCGCCGTTGACCAAGACTCCTGCCACCGCATCGTGTATGTTATTGCCGGTGAATCTGATGTTGGTACCGCCGGTTGTCACCAGTGCCTCTCCCATCCCGGTGGTGCTATTGGGATCCATGCCACAGTTGTAGACTTCGTTGCTGTCTATTGCGATATCTATCGCCGTGTCGAAGACGCTCACACACTGGGACTGTGACGAATCGTGTATCTTGTTAGTTTGTAGCAATAGTTGCCTGCCATAGATACTGATCCCGGTAGAGGGATCGTTGATGTTAACATCGATGTTCAGTAGAGCGCCCCACTGACCTCGGAGCGTGAGAGGCTGTTTGAAGATTACCTGGCCGAAAGCTCCGGGTGCTGGAATAATTATGATGGGCCTTCCCTGAGTACCCTTGAAGTTGATATCGGTGCCGGAGCCGGAAAAGATGCCGGTGTAGGTGCCGGCCATAAAATTGACCGTTGATCCAGCTGCGGCGCACGCCTCAGCCTTTCGCCACGTCTTCCAGGGGTTGCTCGCCGTGCCGCCGGAGCAATCGCTCGGGTCTACCCCGTTGGTACTGATGTAGTAACTGGAGGCGGGGGGTGTCGTTCCGGTCACGGGCGACGGCACTGGAGTGGGTTGAGTTACCGGAGTTGGTTGCGGCACGGGAGTAGATTGCGGTGTAGGAGTAGGTTGTGTTATTGGAGTCGGTTGCGGTACCTGCGTCGGCTGCGGTGGCGGGGGAGCGGTTGTCCCCTTCGGGAATTCATAGGCTCCGATATCGCTTGAGGCTCCCTGAGGTCTGGGAGACCAGGCAAAGTCATAGGTAACCTCGGGCAGGTCAAGCCCGCGGTCGAGGGCTGGCGAGCCGCTCGAGAG
>JAMDCE010000408.1 GCA_023489135.1 Chloroflexota bacterium | reverse complement strand
TAGTCGTTGAGCATCACGTCGAGGAAGTCCGGCTTGTCCCGCACGATATCGATAATCTTGTCATGGTCATCCCTCAAAGTTGCCACTGTCTCAACTATAAAATGCAGATCCGATCGTGAAAGACTGATTCCTTGACTCCTCACCGTCCACCTCGATATACATTCTAAGACTTATATACCCCAAGCGCAGTTAGTTGACAAGTGGTAAGCGCCCGCACGCAATGTTGTATAATCCAGACCAAAACTTCCTTTAGTGGTAAAATAGGTACGGCGCATATCGTGTGACCGTCACCAACTGGTCCATCCGGAGATTGTCTTGCTTTTGTATCATGTACGAAACCTGCTCAAGTCCGACCGATTGTTGCTCCTGCTCATCGGTTGCGCTTTGGAGGCCACTTACTACCTCTATTTCGTAAGAGTATTCCCGTTGGAGCCTTATTACGCTGAGCCTCTCTTGGATTTGGGAAAGATAGCGGGAACGAGCAGGAACGCCGGCTATTCCTTCCTTCTGGCCTTCACGACTCTCGTCATTCTGTATTACCTGGCGTACCGCATCGCGAGGCGCCAGAGTGGCACGGGCATCTTGATCGTGGTCTCTTTTGCCATCCTCTTCAACGCCACATTGGTGCCGGTGTATCCCATCGGCGCCGCCGATGTGTTTGATTACATATCGGGAGCAAGGGTTCTGTCCGTCTATCACGCGAATCCGTTCGTCCAATTGCCGGCCGACTTTCCCAGTGACCCGATTCTACCCTACGTGGCGTGGAAAGATGCCCCGGCGGCCTACGGTCCGGCGTGGGCCTGGCTAAGCGCGGCTGTGAGCTTGGTAGCCGGAGAGGGGCTTATGGCCAATCTCCTGGCGTTCAAGTTTCTGGCCATCGGCTTTTACCTGGCCAGCGTCGCGGTGATCTACCGGATTCTTAAAACGGCGACCCCCGAGCACTCCCTGGCGGGCACGCTTTTCTTCGCCTGGAATCCACTGCTTGTGTTCGAGGTCTCGGCCAACGCCCATAACGATATCGCGATGGTCTTTTTCATGCTGGTCGCGCTGCTTCTCTTGCAGCGTGACAAAAGGAAGTCTTCAATAGTAGTCCTGGCTCTCTCCTACCTACTCAAGTACATTACTGTCGCACTGCTCCCACTTTTTCTGGCGACTATGGCTAGAAGAATCCCCGGCACATTGTCTCGGATCAAGTTCCTGTTTCTGTGCCTTCTTACTAGCGGGGGCATTACCGCGCTGTTCTATCTCCCTTTCTGGTCGGGGTTGGAAACGTTGAGCGTCGACCGGCGCGAAAACATGTTCACCGCCTCCTTACCTACGCTGGTCCTAACTTACTTATTGCCTGAGATCGGAGACGGAACCACGCAGCAGCTAATATCCAGGGTGGCGGCCACCACCCTGGCTGTGTTTGTGGCCGTACAGGTGTGGCGAAGCCGACGCGAGACCTCCAGCACCATCAGACTGAGCTTCGAGGTATTGTTCTTTTATCTCGTTTTCGTCTGCCTATGGTTCCAACCCTGGTACCTAATGTGGCTTATCGCTCTGGCAGCCTTGCTGCCGAGTATGGACATCGCCCACCGTACTGTGATATTCTGTTACACGGCTGCATTGACCTACTTCGTCTTCGTTTTCCACTGGGCGTGGAACGCCCAGGACTTAGACTGGTTCGCGATCCAGCGACACGCGGTGGTCACCATATACCTTCTGCCAATAGCGTACACCGCATACAGCCTCTTGAGCAATCGGCTGTCCAAACGACGGGGGAACCCCCTCAGCACATAGGAGGCAAACTACCTGGTGGATCAGACTTGCGTTTCTATCGACCTTGAAATGACGTCGGCTCAGCCCGAGAATCAGCAGATACTCGAAATAGCGGCCGTCAAGTTTCGTGGGGCCACGATCCTGGATTCCTGGTCCACCCTGGTGAATCCGGCAACGCAGATACCCTACAACATCCAAGTTCTCACCGGCATTCGGCAGGAAGACGTCCAAAAGGCGCCCGCGCTCGGCCAGGTGGTCTCGCATCTGGTTCGGTTTGTGGCCAATCACCCACTCATCGCCCATAGCGTTTCGTTGGACGTCGAGTGTTTGCGACGCAAGGGAATTCCGCTGGATAACGCGCAAATTGATACCTTCGAGCTGGCCACTCTGCTGCTTCCCAATCTTGCCAGCTACAGCCTTGAGTCGGTGGCTTTGCATCTAGGTGTTTCATTTAGAAAGTCGCACCGGGCCGCGGACGATGCGCTGACCACTATAGAGGTATTCAATCGGCTGCTGGAGCGGGCCGAGGAGCTCGATCTTTCCGTTCTGCAGGAAATAAACCGGCTGGTGGGGAAAACAAAGTGGGCTCTGAAACCCATCTTCCTGGATCTCGAGCGACGCAAGAGCCGCACAGCCTTCTCGGGCACATCCATTCGCCAACAGCTCGCGGCCAAGGCAGGCCTGGGGGAAGGGGCTCTGGACTTCTCTTTTCTGGGCGAAGCCAATCGCGCGACCCTAACTCCGAGCGCCAAGAGGCAGAGGATCGAAGCTGGGGAAATAGAAGAGATGATGTCACCCGGAGGCAAGCTGGCGTCTCGCTTCGCGGGTTTCGAGCCTCGGCCGCAACAGGTCCGTATGATGAACGCCGTGGCCAGGGCTTTCAACGATTCATCCAGCCTGATTGTCGAGGCCGCCACCGGTACGGGCAAGTCGCTGGCCTACTTGTTGCCCGCGATATACTTCGCCGTTAAGAACGGCGAGCACGTCGTCGTTTCTACCAACACGATCAATCTTCAGGACCAGCTCTACGGAAAGGATGTTCCCGATCTTGAGAAGATCTTGTCGCTGAAGTTCAGGGCGTGCCAGGTCAAAGGGCGATCGAATTACTTGTGCCTGAGTAGGTGGGCCGCCGTTCGACGCCAGGAGTTGAAGGAGCGCGAGATACTGACACTGGTTAAGATACTCATCTGGCTCACCAACACGCGAACCGGCGACGTTAACGAGATAGGACGGCTGGCCGACGACGAGATGATAACCTGGGGCAACCTCTCCGCCGCCACGGAGACGTGTTCGGGAAATCAGTGCACCTACTTCCAGAAAGGGACCTGCTTTCTCTATCGCGCCCGGCGGGACGCCGAAACGTCCCACATAATCATAGTCAATCACGCCCTGCTGCTGAGCGATCTCGGCTCGGGCAACGGCGTGCTCCCGGATTACCGCTACCTGGTGGTGGACGAGGCGCACCATCTTGAGGATGAGGCAACAGACCAGCTGGGCTACGCTATCAGGCAAAACGATTTGCGTCTCTTGCTGGACGAATTGAGCCGTGAATCTACCTCGGAAAGACCCTCTGGATTCCTGGTCGATCTCAAGTCGGTTTTCCGGGGCAGCAAGGTGCCCCCGCACGTTCAGAGGGACGTCGAATCGCTGGCCCAGGAGCTGCGCGACGAGGTCGATCAGGTAAGAAGAATCGGGGAGACCCTGTTTGAGAAGCTATTTGATTTTCTTCGTCAGAATGCTCGTGAAAACAGAGGCTATGACGTCAGACTGCGTCTTACCAGGTCTCAGCGGGTGCAGCCGGCCTGGAGCGAGATGGAGATATGCTGCGAGAACTTCGCCCTCCACTTGCGCCGCCTCAGGGACGGCCTGGCCCGGCTCTTCACCATCTTCGGGGAGTTGGAGACGCACGGGGTTCTCGATTACGATAATCTCATGGCTCAGCTTCAACGGGACGTGCGTTCTGCCGACGAGTCCCTGTCGCGCATAGTGGCTACCATCTCAACGCCGAATTCGGATTACATTTACTGGATCTCCACGGCCAGCGGGCGTGGCGAAGTTGAGCTCCACGCGGCCCCGCTGCATGTGGGTCCCTTGCTTCAAGATCGGCTGTTCTCCTCCAAGGAATCCGTTGTTCTCACCTCGGCCACCTTGAGCACCTCAGGCTCTTTCGATTTCATCAGAGAACGGCTGGGCTTCTCCGACGTGGAAGACCTGATCGTGAGTTCCCCATTCGACTACGTCAGCTCTACCCTGCTCTACGTCCCGCAGGATATACCGGAGCCGGAAAAACCCTATTATCAAAGGAGTCTTCAACAGGCACTGGTCGATCTTTGCCGAACGACGCACGGTCGCACGCTCGTTCTGTTTACCTCGCACAGCCAGCTTCGACAGACCTGGCAGGCTATTCGCCAGCCGTTGCAAGAAAGTGGCATTCTGGTGCTGGGCCACAAGGTCGACGGGATGCCGCGCCGCCAGCTGTTGCAGACCTTCAAGACCAATCCGAAGACGGTGCTTCTAGGAGCGAACAGCTTCTGGGAAGGAATAGACGTAGTTGGCGATGCGCTGAGCGTGCTGGTCATCGCCAGGCTACCGTTCACCGTCCCTAACGACCCGGTGTTTGCCGCCCGCAGCGAGCTCTTCGACGATCCCTTCCATCAGTACAGCCTGCCACAGGCTATTCTAAGGTTCAAGCAAGGTTTTGGCCGGCTGATCCGCAGTAAGACTGATCGCGGCGTCGTCGTGATCCTGGATAAGAGGCTCCAAAGTAAATCCTACGGCCCGTCGATATTGCGCTCTCTTCCCGAATGCACCGTGAGGCACGGCACCTTGAGCGCCCTTCCCCAAGAAGCCGGTAGCTGGCTTCAACAATCGCCATCGTGAACCGGCTAGACCGCATACCCCAAAGCAGGTAGGCGTCCATCTTGGCGCCGGGATGAGCGGCATGCTACAATGTTATGAGCAATCGCTGCAGAGGATGCATCGTTGGATATATGGTGGTTGGTGGCCGTGATTATGGTGGCGCTGGCTTTTGATTTCTTGAACGGCTTCAACGACAGCGGAAACATCGTCGCCACGATGATTTCATCCGGCGCCATGTCGCCTAAAGACGCCCTGCTGCTGGCTTCCGTAGCCGAATTCGTGGGGCCGTTTGTCTTCGGAGTCGCCATCGCTAGAACCATAGCACAGGGCATAGTAAATGCAGAGGCTGTCAGTGTTCCCGTGGTTGTCGCCGCTTTGAGCGGGGCGGTGATTTGGGCCTTCATTTCGATGTACTTCGCGGTTCCGTCCAGCGCGACACACGCTCTGATAGGCGGACTGGTTGGAGCGAGCATAGTGGCGCACGGAATTGAGGCTGTGAATTGGGACGGGGTGGCCAGGATTGTCGGATTGCTCCTGCTGGCACCGGTGGTGGGAGGCTTTCTTGGCTACCTGGCGATGAAAGCCACGTTGTATCTGGCGCGAGGTGCTACGCCGGCGGCCAATGTCTTGTTCAAGCGGCTGCAAATTATTACATCGGTAGCCTTGGCTCTTTCTCACGGCACTAATGATGCTCAGAAGACCATGGGAGTGATCACTCTGGCGCTGGTATCGTACGGGGCGCTGCCCGGCTTCGAGGTACCTTCGTGGGTCGTCGCCGTCTCGGCCGCGTTCTTGTCGCTGGGCATAGCGCTGGGGGGATCAGGGATGATCACCAAGCTGGGCTCGAAGATATACAGAATCAGGCCGGTGCATGGGTTTGCGGCTCAGGCGGCATCTTCGACAGCTGTCTTGGCTGCGGCCGCGCTGGGAGCGCCCATCAGTGCTACTCAGGTAGTGGGTTCCGCAATCGTGGGCGTTGGCGCGGCGGAAAGGAGATCCAAGGTTCGGTGGGCAGTGGCGGGCAGCATCCTGACGGCCTGGCTCCTTACGTTGCCCACGGCAGCCCTGGTTGCTGCCCTGGCATATGGAATGATGAACCTGGTCTAGCAGTGGCAGGAGGGAGTGGGGATGGGGCTGGAACGGTTTCTGAGACCGCGTCAAGTGAATTTCATAACGATGCTGGCCGACCAGGCGCGCTTGACGATGGAAGGGTTGGAGGCGCTGGAATCGTTTGCCAAGACCGGCGACGTCAACCAGGCGCACCGCGTGACGGAACTGGAGAACGAGGAGGATGAGCTGCGCCGAATCCTGATCGACGAGCTAAATCGCACCTTCGTTACGCCTATGGACCGTGAGGACATTTTCGCCCTTTCTCGAGCGGTCGACGATATACTGGATTACGCCTATACAACGATAGACGAGATGGAGCTTTTTGAGCTGAAACCTACTCCACACGTCGAGCGACTTGCCACCATCCTGCGGAAAGCCGCGGGGGAGATATATCGAGGCATTCTGCAGTTGAAGGATCATCCGGGCGTCGCGTCGGAGCACGCGGTCCGGGCCAAAGCGCTGGAGAATCAGGCCGAAAGCCTCTACCGGGAAGCCATCCGTGACCTTCTGAGCGACGTAACTTCGGTAGAAGACGTGGTGTACACCCTCAAGATGCGAGAGGTCTACCGCCACTTGAGTAATGCTGCCGACAGAGGGGACGAGGCCGCGAACATCATCGGCGACATAGTCGTGAAGACGACTTAGGAGGGAGGCCAAGCAGGCTTATGGAACCAGCCACATACGACATCAGGCTTGCCACCGAGAAGGACGTCGACAAGATCAAGAGCAACATTCGGCACTCTATGACGAGCCCCGACGGAAAGGGCGCCCGCAAGGGGCTGACCGACGCCGTGGCGAGGCGCGAGCTGCTGGTTCTGGAACGACTGGACCCTAGAGACTTCATCAGGAAGGTGGAAGCATTCATCGAATGGCGCATGCGGGTGGATGGAACCATCACCATCCGGGACATAGGCACTTCGGGAGAGGAGCCACACGAAGGAATGGCGAAGCGTCTGATTCGAGAGTTGCTGCGACTGACCTCCCCCTCGGAAGCAAGAGTCAAGCTGCGGGCAGATCAAGCGGTGTGGAACGCCATCTTCCAAGACCTGCCGGGCTTCTTTCTCGAAGGACAGGAATACTCCCGGCCATACTGGAGAAACCTCTGGCTCTGGACCCCCGAGGCAGAGAAACGCGACCGGGCGCCCCGAGAGAGGCCCCGCCCAGCACGGGGACGGTAAGATCCTTGCCACTGGACCGCCATAGGGCGACCAGCCGGTCGCCCCTACGATGGTCGGGCTCCAGCGCTTCGAGACAACATCGCTGTCGATTCTGAGCGTAGGGGCGACCGGCTGGTCGCCCTGTTCGGAGCGATCACACGGGCCTCGACAATTTGCATCAAGCGTTAAAGACCTGCGGCTACAGGCTTCGCATCGGGCTCTGCGGACTATACTGGATTCGGACAGGCCCCCGCGCCGCGTTGCCCTGGGGCTCGATCGCCGGCTCAAACTGGTGCCACTTTGTCCAGCATACTAGCGAAGAACGGGCAGCTATCTTGCGAATACTGCCCGTTAGGTGACTTCTTCAGTTAGGCCCCGCCCGACTTACGAGGCGGTCGCGAACTCCGGTTCCGCTTTGGCCGGACGAGCGTTGGCGAAAATCGCTTCCAAGGCGTCGCGCTCGAGCGTCTCTTCTTTGATGAGGGACTCGGCTAGGGCGTCGAGCGTGGTTCTGTACTGGGTTAGTATGGCCCGCGCCTTGTTGTAAGCCTCGTCGATGATGGTGCGAACCTCCTCGTCGATGGCCTCGGCAACCTTCTCGCTGTAGTTCTTCTGCTCGGCAATCTCTCTACCAAGGAATATGAGCTCCTCCTTATGGCCGAGAGCAACCGGGCCAAGGCGCTTGCTCATTCCGTACTCGGTGACCATCTTTCTGGCAATGCCGGTAGCTCGCTCGATATCGTTCGAGGGACCAGTGGTCATCTCGCCGAAGACAAGCTCCTCGGCGACGTGTCCGCCCAGCGCCCAGGCCAAGGTATCCTCGAACTGAGACCTGGTCCATAGATACCGATCCTGAGTGGGCAGAAGCCTGGTATAGCCGCCCATCATTCCGCGCGCGATGATAGATACCTTATGGACCGGATCCACATTCTCCAGCATCCGGGCCACCACCGCATGTCCGGCTTCGTGGTACGCGGTAATCTTCTTCTCTTTCTCGCTAATGATCCTGCTCTTGCGCTCGGGACCGGCGATCACGCGATCGATGGCCTCTTCGAACTCATCGAGAGCGATACTCTTCTTGTTCCGCCGCGCGGCCAGGATGGCCGCCTCGTTCACCAGGTTGGCCAGGTCCGCTCCGGAGAACCCCGGAGTCTGCTTGGCCAGGACGTCGATGGCCACGACTCGGTCTAGCGGCTTGCCCTTGACGTGAACTTCCAGGATAGCCTTTCGGCCGTTTATGTCCGGCCGGTCAAGGACGACCTGCCGGTCGAAACGACCGGGACGCAGCAGCGCCGGATCGAGGACGTCGGGCCGGTTGGTCGCTGCTATCACTATGACGTTGGTGCTGCTATCGAACCCATCCATTTCCACCAGTATCTGATTGAGGGTCTGCTCCCGCTCGTCGTGGCTCCCCCCGAGTCCGGCTCCACGCTGTCTCCCGACGGCGTCGATTTCGTCGACGAACACGATACACGGTGCGTTGCGCTTGGCCTGGTCGAACAGGTCTCGAACTCGAGAAGCGCCCACGCCCACGAACATCTCGACGAACTCAGAACCCGAGATGCTGAAGAAGGGCACCCCCGCCTCGCCTGCCACGGCCCGTGCCAGCAGGGTTTTTCCGGTACCGGGAGGGCCGACCAGCAGCACCCCTCGTGGAATTCGCGCGCCGAGCGCCACAAACTTCTCGGGGTACTTCAAGAACTCCACCACCTCTTGAAGCTCTTGCTTCGCTTCCTCCACCCCGGCCACGTCCAGGAATGTGATCGTAGGTTTGTTGCTCATGAACATCCGCGCCCGGCTCTTGCCAAAGGACAATGCCTGGTTGTTCGTCCCCTGTGCCTGACGCATCATAAAGAGGAGGAAGCCCGCCAGAAACACGAACGGGAGGAACTGAACCACTATCCCGAGCCAGTTGCCGAACTCCGGTGGCTTCTTCGCGTCGATCGTTATGCGGTCGAGCTGCTCGGGAGACACCCCGGCGTCTTTCAGCACCTGGTATACGTTCGCGTTCGGCTCCTTGCGAGAAGCCGCCTTGGCCGTGCTGTCGTAGCGTTCGATGGTGAGAGTATCCCCTTCGACGCTTATCTTCTTGATATTACCCTTCTTGGCTTCCTGAATTACCTCGCTGATCGTCATCGAAGCCGGTTCCTTGTTTGTGTTTTGGGCAAACGAAAGGAACAGGGCAATAGCCGCAACCAGGATCAGCAAGTATATGAAGCTATTCCTCAGCCACTTTGTATCCAATACAATCCTCCGCCTAGGTGCACACCACGAACGGCATCTGCCTTGCCATTATACCAGATTCACCCAAAAAATCAACCTACTCGCCTGGCTGCCTATCTGGCGAACTGGGCTCGCCGGGGTTCCGCCTTTGCTTCGCCCCTTCCGCGCCGGCAGGTTCGAGTATACCGATATAAGCCAGGTTTCTATAGAGCTCCCCGTAGTCAAGCCCATAGCCCACCACGAAGCGGTCGGGTATTTCGAATCCAACGTAGTCCAGCGTGACATCGGCCTTGCGATCCTTGCACTTGTTCAATAGGGCGCATACTCGAAGGCTGGCAGGATTCCTGGCCTGAAGCACTTCACAGATGTACTTCAGAGTAAGCCCGCTGTCTACGATGTCCTCGACCACTAGAACGTCCTTGTTCTCGATGGTAGCGTCCAGGTCCTTGAGAATACGCACCACGCCGCTTGAATCGGTGCTCTTGCCATAGCTGGAAACGGCCATAAAATCGAGCTCCAGCGGCAGGTCGATGCGCCTGGACAGATCGACGATGAACATCAGGGCTCCCTTGAGCACCCCCACCAGGACCAGCTCCTTGCCAGCGTAGTCTTCAGTAATGCGATCGCCCAGCTCACGCACCCGCTTGGCGATTTCATCCTCAGCCAGGAGAACCGTGGCGAGGTTAGCCGTTTTCTTGATTCTACTCACCGTCGTCCACCTCTCATCCCCCGTTGCTTTTCAAGAATCTCAGGCACAAGACATCCTTCGTCGAAGGGGTCACCTTAACTCGGTCGTCAATTCGCGATCCGACAATCCAGACCACGTGGTCAGACGACGACACAATCGGGACTTCATCGCGCTCCTCCTCCGGAACCTTGGCATCCACAAAGAAATCCTGGAGCGACTTCTCGCCTTTCATTCCCAGGGGCCGAAACCGATCCCCGGGCTTGCGCCGGCGCACTACCAGATGTTTTCCCACCCGTTCAAAATCCAGATCGGCGTGATGCGGCTGAGCGTCACCGCAGGGACGGGAGCGTAAGACAGCCTTAACCTCCCAGGGGGTGCCGTAGATCTTCGTTCCCCCCGGAACCTCGAGGCGCTGCCCCTCGATTGACAGCGATGGCTCTCGGCGAGGACCGCAGAAGCCTATCAAGAAGCTGTCATAGCTTTTCTTCACTTCCAGCCCGCGAGGCCAGGTCACGCTGGCTCCCGTGCGGCCCGATCTGATAATCGCTAGGGCCGAGTCAATGTGCACGGAGCTCAGTCCGATCACGTCCCCGACCAGCCGGCACATCGCCTCCCTCAGCATGTGGCGCTGGAGCGACTCGGGCAGCTCGAGCCACCTCGTCAAATCGAATGTTACTTTCCGCTCGCCCACTCGCGCAACACTGTCCCAAACCTCGGCCACGTTGCTCCGAATAAAATCGTAGTCGGCGCCCAGAAATTCGGCGCTCCGCAGCACCGATTCCTTGATCCTCGGGTTGTAGCTTTGCAGATACGGTATCAGCTGCTGCCTAACCTTGTTCCGCAGGAAGTCGAGCTCCAGGTTGGAACGATCGAGCCTGGCGGACAAACCGTTCTCCTCGAGATAAGATTCCACCTCCGATCTCCAGACCTCGAGTAGAGGTCGAACGACCCTCACGTCGGCGGCGCTGGACTCAAAACCGGGAACGACCCGGTAGGTCGTGACCGGCTGCATCCCGCGCAGCCCGGCCAGACCGGCGCCCCGCAGCCAATGAAGAACGATCGTTTCCACCTGATCGTCGGCCGTATGCGCCACGGCAACGCCCCGCGCCTCTACCTCTTTCACCACGTGGGCAAAGAAGGAATAACGTGCCTGCCTGGCGGCATCTTCCAGACTCAACCGCATTTCGTCCCGGACCGCCTGTACATCTATGGCTTCGATGGTGTGTGGGAGTCCCAGATCCTCCGCCAAGTTTTGGACCCATCGTGCATCTGCAGCCGACTCCTCACCACGTAGCATGTGATCCAGGTGCGCGATGTGAAGTTGGAATCCTCGCTCGCGCGCGAAGCCCGACAACCAGCGCAGCAAGGCCACTGAATCGGGTCCGCCGGATACACCCACCACCACTCGGTCGCCCGGACCAAACATATCGTACTTCTCAACCGCCGAACGCGCCTTGTCGACGAGCATAGCCTCGACCCTGCCTGGCACTCATCCGACGACACCGGGTGGGAGTTATCGGATAGGCCCTCAATAAAAATAAAGAGGACCAAGCTCACTCGATCCTCTCAACAAAAGCTCCTGGTAGCGGGGGTTGGATTCGAACCAACGACCTTCGGGTTATGAGCCCGACGAGCTTCCGCTGCTCCACCCCGCGTTGTTCAAGCCAGCAATTGCTGCCGAGGTAATTATACAGAAACCAGGCGTGCCGGTCAAGGAAGAGGGCTTCCCAAGAACAAATCCCACCAGCGACGCCAGTTGGGTGTGTCTGGCGCCGATTTCGACACGGGGAGCCCGGCGGTAGCCTTAGCATCTGGATTGCTGGGAACGATAATCACCGCCGTCTCTCCCGGCTTGGTCCAGCCCAGCTCCTCTCGCGCCAGTTTCTCCACTGCATCTTCGGTCAATAGCGCGCGAATCTGGCTCTCCAGTTGCTCATTGTCATCCCGCAGCCCCTGAATGTCACGCTGCAACGAGCCAGCCCTCTGATTCAGCTGGTAACCATTCACAACCAGGCCGGCGAAAGAGATGACAAAGTACCCGGCCACCGCAACCCCGACGACGGCCAGGAACTGCCAGCGTCCCAGCACTCCCAAACTACTTCCCAACCGGAAACTCTTCATCACTTCTCGCACCCTAGCGCTGGCTTTCAAGAAATCGCTCGGCCAGACGAATTCGGCTACCCATTGCCGGATGGTCGTACAAGAAGAACTCGACGAAACGGTTCGGATCTAGCTCTCCCAGATTCTGGTTGCATAGCCTGATCATGGCGTTTCTAAACGCCCTCGCCTTGCCCGTGAATCTGAGTGCGTAGACGTCTGCCCGGTGCTCCAGGTACCGCGACACGCCCCTTGTGACCGGCGCCCAGAAAACACCCAGCATCCCCAGGATAAGGGCAAACAACGGCAACGAGGCCACATCCCCGACCGATCCAATGCCGAAAACGTCGAGGCCCCAGCCGATGACGCTGCCGACGACGTAGAACCCGACCAGCGTGGTCAGTGACTGGACCAGTATCAACACCGGGATGTCGGCGTGGACGTGATGGCCAAGCTCGTGCGCGTAGACCGTTTCTATTTCGTCGATGGTGTACCTGTCCAACAGCGTATCGCCCAGGACGATGCGCCGGGTGTTCCCTAGCCCCATCAGGGCCGCGTTGGCAGCGGTCGTCTTGCTGCTCAAATCGATTCTGAAGACTCCCCCGACCTTAGCCCCTGCGCGGCTCGACATCTCGACCAGTCTGGCCACCAGTTCCTCGTCCTCGACCGGCTTGAAGCGGAAAAACAGCGGGACTATCAACACCGGTGCCAGATTCGCCATCACAACCGACAGCAGCACTACCACCGCCCCCATAATGAGCCACCACCAGGCAGGGGCAACGGCGATGGTATAGTACAGAATCTCTACCAGGACGAGACCGAGGACCAAGGTGAGGGCGGTGCCCTTCACCCAGTCCATCAGCCAACCCGAGGGGGATTGCGTCGACAGACCGTAGCGCCGCGAAAGAAGGTAGCCCCCGAAGTAGCTCAGGGGCAGAAGAACAAGCGCGTAACCCGCGTAGAAGATGATGAAGTAGATGGCCACGGCGACCAAGTTGCCGTCTAATCGGCTTGCCAACGACTGCAATTCCACAGAGGCGCCGCCAATGAGCAAGGCCAGTATGTAGATGGCGCCGAGAAGGGTTTCGCCGGCCAGTATCACCCTGCGCCAACGAGCGTAAGCCTTGGCGATCTCCTGTCGCCCCCAATCGATCTGAGGCTCCGCTTCAGGTTGCTCCATCTGCACGCTCACTTCGCCCACGAAATCCCGCCTGCGGCTTCAATCGATTGCCCCTTGGTTAGCTGCTTGATCTCGGACGAAGCGGAAGCCGCGCCGGCGTGGCCGGATATCTTTATGGCATACAAGTCAAAGCTCTGACTCTGGTTGGCGACGAAAGCCATGTATTGCCCATCCGGCGACCACCTTGGACTCCGCGCGGCTCCTGAGGTCGTAACCTGCGTGGGATTCGAGCCATCGGCGTCCATAACCCAGACGTCGTTCTTGTTGTCAGAACGTGCTACGTATCCGATCTTCGCTCCATCGGGCGACCAGGAGGGATCGTAGGCGCCCTCTTGATGGTTCGTCAACTTCTTTACGGCGCCGGTCGACAGGGCAAGCGCGTAGATCTGGGTTTGAGTGTCCCAGTAGGCCGCGAAAGCCAGGTTCTTTCCATCGGGCGACCACGCCGGAGAGTCGGCATCGCCCTCGCCCAAAGCCCTGTAGCTGGGCTTGATCAGCTTGCTTCCTCCGGTGTCCACCGTCCATAATCCAAAATGAAGGGTGCCGGCGTCGGCGGAGAAGGCAATCTTGGAGCCATCCGGCGACCACGATGGCATCCGGGCCCAGGTGGAATCTTGGGGACGAGGGGTCGGACCGAAGCGAGTTAGCTGTTGGTCCATCTTCCCGTTCAGGTTCAAGACCACGAGGTCCGAGTAATTGCCGGCCCGCTTTATCGCCGCCACTCTTTTTCCATCCGGCGACCAGGCCGGGTTTTCGTAGGCCGATTCATTGGTCAGCTGCTTGGCATTTCCATTCTGCCATAGCCACAGGGCGTTGCCCTTCACGAAAAGTATCCGGCCGCCGACGTTGAAGCTGTTCGACAACCGTGCCCCCGCGGTGGGCGCCGCGCTATCCGCCGGTCTTGCTACTTCGGACTCGTCATCGATAGAAGAGCAAGCCGCAACAATCAATACCAGGAAGCACGCTACTATGGTCCAGGACTTGGCCTTCAACGCTCCACGCTCCTGCTCGACCCTCCTATTGAGCCACTCCCACCAGCTCGCTGAGGTCGGAGATACCCTCTCGGTTTAAGAAATCCTCGATTCCGGAAATGATGCCAAGAGCAGCTCGCGGGTCCGAGAAGCTAGCCGTGCCGACTTGCACCGCCGCTGCCCCTGCCATGATGAATTGGAGGGCATCCTCGGCCGAGGCGATGCCGCCCATTCCGATCACCGGCACGTCGATCTCTCGGGCCACCTCGTACACCATTCGCAGCGCCACCGGCCTGATCGCCGGGCCCGAAAGGCCGCCGGTCTTGGTGCTTAGGAAGGGTCGCCGCGTTTTCAGGTCTATGATCATTCCCTTCAAGGTATTGATGAGCGAGACGGCGTCGGCCCCGGCGTCGGCTACCGCTCGAGCGATCTCGACGATATCGCCGACGTTAGGAGTCAGCTTGGGGATGATGGGGAGAGCGGTTGCCGCGCGCACGGCGGAGGTTACCTCGGCCGCCAGGGACCTGTCGACCCCGAAAGACATCCCTCCGGCTTGAACGTTCGGGCAGGAAATATTCAATTCCAGGGCAGCGATTCCGGGAACCCCTTCCACGGCCTCCGCTATTCTAACATAGTCGTCAACCGACTCCCCCGCGATGTTCAATATCACCGGCACTTTCCAGCGCGCCCATACGGGAGCCTTCTCGCAGACGACCGCCTCCACCCCTATATTCTGAAGGCCGATCGTGTTGAGCATTCCGGCGGGCGTCTCCACTATCCGCGGCTGTGGATTGCCTTCGCGCGGATAGAGCGTGACGCCTTTGGACACTATTGCGCCCAGCTGCTCTATGTCGACCAGCTTGGCATACTCCGTGCCATAGCCGAAAGTCCCGGCGGCGGTCATCACTGGATTCTTGAGCTCCAGGCGGGCGTGCTCTCGGGCGCAAATCTCAACGGCCAGGCTCACTCCCATTCAACGTCTCCTATCCGGAAAACCGGGCCGTCGCGGCAAACCTGCTTCAGGCCTGACCTGGTGCGGATGGTGCACCCGAAGCATGCTCCCACGCCACAAGCCATTCTCTCTTCGAGCGACGCTTGAACCGGAATGCGGCGCAGCAACGGATTTCTGGCCAGGGCGGATAGCATGGCCCGAGGGCCACAGGCGAAGATCTCATCGGCCCATTCCAGGAAGCCTCCCACGAACTCGGTAACCAATCCCTTCCGTCCCAGGCTACCATCCTCGGTGCAGACCACGTACTCCACCTCCGGGGGAAGCAAGTCCGGAGGAAGAGTCGACTCTTGGGATTTGAAGCCACAAAGCATCGTGACGATCAGGTCCCGGCCTACCGCTTCTGCTGCCAGGGCCGCCAGAGGGGCCAATCCAAGTCCCCCGGCCACCAGGAGCACGTTCCGCGTCTTAGGATCGATGCGAAAGCCTCGACCCAAAGGGCCGAGCAGATTCACCGAATCGCCGGGGCGCGAATCGGCCAACAGAGAGGTTCCGCGCCCCACCTTAGCGAAGAGAATGTCAATCTCACCCTCTCGCACCCGGGACCGAGAGCTTGCCGGCCCCCGGGATGAGCCGTCGTCACGGTCCGCCCGCGTCGGAGCCTGGGACCTTGCCGCTCTACCGATAGCGTGCAGACTGATAGGCCTTCGAAGAAGGGGATCGGTGGTAAGTCCGGCGCGAACGTGTACGAACTGGCCGGCCGCCGCATCCCTGGCTATCTCAGGTGCAGTCAGGCGAAGAAGTCGCACCCCCGGCACGACCTCCCGATTGAGCACCACCCCGGCATTCACCAGCCTCATTGGGAGACACCCGCATCCAGGTAATGATCTATGGGAAGGACGTTGTAGCCGTCGCGGGAGTAGCTCCAGGAGTTTAGCACCGCCCTGAAGGTATCAAGGCTGGTAAAGCACGGTATGCCCTTTTCCACCGCCGCGCGGCGGATGGCGAACCCGTCGCGCATCGGCTGGCGATCGCCGCCTATGGTATTCACCACCCCCTGGACCAAACCGTCTCGAATCACGTCGAGAACATTAGGGTGGCCGTGGTCCAGCTTCTTGGTGATCATCTTCACGGGCAATCCGATGGCCTCGATCATGGTCGCGGTGCCTTCCGTGGCGCACAGCTTGAATCCGTAGGCGGCGAGCTGCCGGATTATCGGAAGCGACTCGGGCTTGTCCTTGTCGGCGATGCTAAGCAGCACCGCACCCTCCGGCGGCAAAGAAGCCTTGGCCGCGAGCAACGCTTTGGCCAGGGCCGCCTCGAAAGTGAAATCGACTCCCATTACCTCGCCGGTAGATTTCATCTCCGGACCCAGGTAGGTATCCACTCCCAACAGCTTGGACATAGAAAAGACCGGCGCCTTCACCGCCACCAGCCTCTGCCGTTTCCACAGACCCCCCTCGTACCCTTGCTCGGCCAGGGTCGTGCCCAGCATCACCAGCGTGGCTATCTTGACCATCGGCACCCCGGTCACCTTTGACAGAAATGGCACCGTGCGGCTGGAGCGAGGATTCACCTCCAGAACGTACACCTCATCCTGGAAGATCACGTACTGGATGTTTACCAGTCCCCGGACTTCCAGCCCCAGACCGATCTGAGTGGTATAGTCGACAATAGTTTCAACCTCTCTCGACGTCAGGTTGATCCCCGGGTACACGGCCATACTATCGCCGCTATGCACGCCGGCCCGCTCGATGTGCTCCATCACCCCCGGAATCAGCACCGTCGAGCCGTCGCAGACGGCATCAACCTCCACCTCTTTGCCTTCGAGATACTTGTCGACCAGGATGGGGTGCTTGGAGGAGAATTCTGCGGCCGCGCCAACGTAGCGCACCAGCTCGGTCGCGTTGTGACATATCTCCATCGCTCGTCCGCCCAGCACGTACGACGGACGGACCAACACGGGATAGCCAATCGCCTGCGCCACGTTGAGGGCCTCCTCGACGGTCGTCACCGCTCCTCCCGGGGGTTGCGGAATCCCCAATCGATTGAGGAAGTTCTCGAAAAGCCTTCGGTCCTCGGCCAGGTCAATGGCCTCGGTGCTGCTCCCCAACTGCGCGGAGCCGCCTCTCTTGAGAGGCTCGGCCAGATTAATGGCCGTTTGACCACCGAATTGCACGATGGCTGGGGCCGAATCCAATCCCTCGTTTTCCAGGATGTCGCGGACGCTCTCTTCGTCCAGCGCCTCGAAGTAAAGCCGGCTGGAGGTATCGAAATCGGTGCTGACGGTTTCGGGATTGCTGTTGATCATAATGCTGGCCACCCCGGCGTCGCGGAGCGCCCAGGCCGAATGCACGCTGCAATAGTCGAACTCGATCCCCTGGCCGATGCGAATAGGTCCGGATCCGATGACACAGGCTTTGGCCCGATCGATGGGGATGGCTTCGTTTTCCGATTCGTAGGTGCTATAGTAGTAGGGAGTCGCCGCCTCGAACTCCGCGGCGCAGGTGTCAACAGTTTTGAAGACCGGATAGATGCTCCACTGCCGGCGCAGCTGGCGGACCTGCTCCGGAAGCCGATCGGCCAGAGTGGCGATCTGCGCGTCGGAGAACCCTAGTCTCTTGGCTTCTAACAACAGATCGGGGGTCAACGGCTCTTCCAGCAGCTTGCGCTCCATGGCGACGATGTTACGAATCTTGGTTAAGAACCACGGGTCGATCCCGGTCCGGTGGCCAACGTCCTTGATGCTCACCCCTCTCCTCAAAGCGGCGGTTATGGCCCACAGGCGCTGGTCGTTGGGTACCTCGATCAGCCCCCACAGCTTGCGAATGGTATTGTAGAAAGCCGGCTGCCCCTTGGTGTCCTCTGCCGCGGTCCAGCTGTGGTCCTCCCACAGAAGGCTCTTCCCTCCCAGCTCGAGCGCCCGCACCGCCTTCTGCAGGGCGGCCTCGAAGCTACGATCGATGGCCATCACCTCGCCGGTGGCCTTCATCTGAGTGCCGATGGAGCGGTCGCCGTGAGGAAACTTGTCGAAGGGCCAGCGCGGAATCTTAACCACGCAGTAGTCGAGCGCCGGCTCAAAAGCGGCGGTGGTCTTGCCGGTCACGGCGTTGGTAATCTCGTCGAGACGGCGGCCGACGGCGATCTTGGCGGCAACGCGAGCGATGGGATAGCCTGTGGCCTTGGAAGCCAGCGCCGAAGAACGGCTGACCCGAGGATTGACCTCGATCACACAGTAATCCATAGAGCGGGGATCGAGCCCAAACTGGATGTTGCAGCCGCCCTCGATGCCCAGAGCCCTGATGATCTTAATGGAGGCCGTTCGCAGCATCTGGTATTCCTTATCGGATAGCGTCTGGCTCGGTGCCACCACGATGCTATCGCCGGTGTGCACCCCCATCGGATCGAAGTTCTCCATGTTACAGATGGTTATGCAGGTATCCGCGGCGTCGCGCATGACCTCGTACTCGATTTCTTTCCACCCCAACAAACACCGTTCGAGAAGGACCTGTCCGATGGGGCTGGCCTCGATTCCTGCCGAGACGATCCTCTCGAACTGATCCGGCGCGTGGGCAATACCGCCGCCCGTGCCCCCCAGCGTGTAGGCGGGCCGGATCACGACCGGCAGTCCAACCTCTTCCAGAAAATCCCGCGCTTCGTTCAGGGAGTAAACAGTCTTGCTCAAGGGCACAGGCTCGTCGATTTCGCGCAGGAGATTCTTGAAGAGCTCCCTATCCTCGGCCTTCTTGATCGTCTCCAGCGGCGTGCCGAGGAGGCGAACCCCGAACCGATCGAGCACCCCCGCGTCGGCCAGGTCCACCGCCAGATTCAGCCCGGTTTGCCCGCCAAGGGTGGGCAGAAGCCCGTCCGGACGCTCTCGCTCGATGATTCGAGCCAGCACCTCTACTGTCAGAGGCTCTATGTATACTACGTCCGCGACGCCCTGATCGGTCATAATGGTGGCGGGGTTGGAGTTCACCAAGACGGAGATGACCCCTTCCTCCCGCAGCGCTTTGCAGGCCTGAGTGCCGGCATAGTCGAATTCGGCGGCCTGCCCGATGACTATCGGGCCCGACCCAATGACTAGGACCTTTCTGATCGAGTCTTTTTCTCCCACGCCCTACTTCTCCGCGCGCAGCGTCAAGCTCAAGAATCGGTCGAACAGATACTGGTTATCCTGGGGACCAGGGGAGCCTTCGGGATGGTATTGCACCGACACAATGGGCAGCTGCTGGTGGGCTAACCCTTCAACCGAGCAGTCGTTCAAATTGATCTGGCTCACGAAGAACCCGCTGTCCGTCGGGATCGACGCCTGATCCACCTGAAACTCGTGGTTTTGTGAAGTGATGTACACGCGCCCCGTCCGCAGATCCTTCACCGGATGGTTGCCCCCGTGGTGCCCGAACTTCAGCCTGGAGGTAGTTCCCCCGATTGCCCGGCCCAAGATTTGGTGTCCCAGGCAAATGCCCAGCAGCGGCACCTGCCTGTCCACCAGCTCCCGCACCACCTGCACGGTTCCGGCCATCAAGGCGGGATCGCCCGGCCCGTTGGAAATCACCACTCCGGCTGGGTTCGGCTCCAGGATGTCGCCCACAGTGCAATCGTGTGGAACCACGAGTGCCTGAATCCCCCGACGCCGCAGCGAGCGCAAGATGTTCATCTTGATCCCACAGTCCACCACAACTATCCTGGTTCCTTTCGCGGGCGCGAAGCTTTCGACCTCTCCGCCGAATACATAGGGCTCCGTGATCGAGGTTTGAGCGACCAGGTCCACTTCGGAGACCGAGGGCACACCACGCGCCCTGGCGGTAAGCTCGTCTGGGTCGGAGGTCTCATCCCAATCGCAGATCACCCCTCTCAGCGTGCCGCGTGAGCGCAGATGGCGCGTGAGGGCACGGGTATCGACGCCGGAGATTCCCGGTATGCCGTGCTCTGCCAGATATCGGTCGAGGGAGACCTCGGCGCGCCAGTTGCTGTAATCGGAACAGTTCTCCCTAACAACCAGGGCCGACAGCCAGGGTTGTCTCGATTCGTCGTCCAGGCGAGTAGCGCCGTAATTTCCGATGATGGGATAGGTCAGAGCAACTATCTGGCCGCGATAGGAGGGATCGGTGCAAATCTCCTGGTACCCGGTCATTCCGGTATTGAACACCACCTCACCGGCGCCGTCTACCGAAGCCCCAAACCGGTATCCCCTGAACGCCCTTCCGTCCTCCAAGACCAGCGCCGCGCGTTTCGTCATTGTACCTCCAACACCCGTTGCGGGCCAACCTTGATTTCCTCGGTCACCCGCTTGTGCCGCGCGAAAACCACCTCGCCCGCACATACCGTGCACACGACCCTGCCCTTCAGGGCAAGACCGTCTAGAGGCGTGTTCTTGCCTTTGGACCGAAACTCCTCGGGACTAACGGTCCACTCCTCATCCGGATCGAAAACCACCACATCGGCCGGCGATCCGACGTTCAGATTGCCGTGCGGGAGGCCAATAACCCCCGCCGGCCCGGTGGTCATTCTGGCAATCAGCGTCTCTATCTCGATTTCACCGCGATGCACCAGGGCCATGAGCGACCCCAGCGCCGTCTCGAAACCGGATATGCCGAACTCGGCCTGATCGTACTCGCACAGCTTGTCGACGATGGTGTGAGGTGCGTGATCCGTGGCGATAGCGTCGATAGTTCCGTCCTTCAGTCCTTCGATCAGAGCGGCGACATCCGCCTGTGTCCGGAGTGGGGGGTTGACTTTGGTATTGGTGTTGTATGGATGCATAGGTCCCCAGTAAGGGAACATCAACCCCCAGCTGCGGCGCTCTCCGGCCACCCACTCGTCGGTAAGGGTAAGGTGATGGGGAGTGACCTCGGCGGTGACCCTGATCCCCTTTTCCTTCGCTCGCCGGATGAGCTCCACCGAACCGGCCGTGCTGACGTGCGCGACGTGCAGATGACCGTCGACCATCTGGGCAATGGCGATGTTCCTGGCTACCGCGATGTCCTCCGCCGCGCCGGGGATGCCTCTCATTCCCAGCTTGGTGGCGATTACTCCTTCGTGCATCACCCCATCCTTGGCCAGGTCAAGATCTTCCGAGTGCTCCATTATTGGCTTGCCCAGCATGCGGCTGTAGTCCAGAGCATAGCGCATCAGACGGCTGCTGACAACCGGCCTCCCATCATCCGAGAAGCCAACCGCTCCGGCCCGCGCCAGCTCGGCCATTTCGGCCAGCTCCGCTCCGGCCCGATTCTTGGTGATGGCAGCTATCGGCAGCACCCTCACTACGCCCTGGCTTTGAGCGGTCCTCACAACCAGCTCTAGAGTCCCCGGGTTGTCGATGGCCGGATTCGTGTTTGGCATACAGCAGACGGTGGTGAACCCGCCCGCGGCGGCCGCCCGCGTGCCGGTCTCGATTGTCTCCTTGTCCTCGTACCCGGGCTCGCGCAGGTGTGCGTGAAGATCGATGAAGCCCGGACAGACCACGCAACCGGTGGCGTCGACGACCGATGGCGGCTTGGTCCCGTTTTCGGCGAGAGCAGCCACGCCGTCGACCGTGGCACCTTGCTCAACCCAGATACCCGCGATCATCCCATCACGTATGAGTAGATCCCCGACGGCGTCGATGCTGGCACCGATATCTATTATTCGTCCACCTTTTATCAAGACCTGTGACATCGTCCTCACCTCCGGACGTTAATCAAGCGTTCCCGCCTCGGTAGCCGGCCAACAGATACAGCAGCGCCATTCTAACGGCTACGCCGTTCGATACTTGCTCCTCGATCACGGACTGAGCGCAGCGAGCGACCTCGGGGGTTATCTCTACCCCCTCGTTCATAGGTCCCGGATGCATCACCAGAGCCCCCGGCTTCGCTCGCGCGATCCTCTCACCGTTCAGTTGAAAGAGCTGGACGTACTCGCGGAGACTGGGCAGCAATCCGCCTTGCTGACGTTCTTTCTGAATGCGCAGCCCCATGATCACGTCGGCATCGGCGAGGGCCCTATCGATGTCGTATTCCACGTTAACGTCGGGAATATCACCGCTGTACCCGTTCTTCCCCATCACCGGGATCAGAGTGGGGGGGCCGCACAGGGTTACCATGGCCCCCATCTTGGAAAAGCCCCAGATGTTGGAGCGAGCCACTCGACTGTGCAAAATGTCGCCCACCATGGTGACCTTCAAGTCTGCTATTCTGCCCAGTTTCTCGCGGACGGTGTACATGTCAAGCAGCGCTTGAGTGGGATGGGCGTGCCATCCATCTCCGGCATTCAGCACCGAGCCATTCAAGTGTTGCGCCACCAGGTAGGGCGCCCCCGATTGGGAGTGCCGGATGACGATCATATCCGCGCCCAACGCCTGTATGGTGCGAATGGTGTCCACCAGGGATTCACCTTTGGCAACGGAGCTCGAGGAGGCGCTGATGTTGACCACGTCCGCCGAAAGGTTCTTAGCTGCGAGCTCAAACGACACCCTGGTCCGCGTGCTGTTCTCGTAGAACAGGATGACCACGGTCTTGCCGCGCAGTGGAGGGACTTTTTTGATGGGGCGAGAGAGCACCTCTTTCATGGCATCCGTTGTTTCCAAGACCAACGATATCTCGTTCGGAGTGAAGTCGTCTAGATCCAGTACATCTTTCCTGTTCATTATCTGACTCCCCGCGACAACTTACACCAACTGTTAAACATAATCCCCTTCACCGCGTTTGGCAATCACGACCTCGTCACAGCCGTCAACCTCGGCAAGGTGCACTCTGACGTCCTCTTCGCGCGACGTTGGAACGTTCTTACCCACGAAGTCCGGGCGGATAGGGAGCTCGCGGTGCCCGCGATCGACCAGCACCGCCAGTTGGATAGACTGGGGCCGCCCGAAATCCATCAAAGCGTCCAGGGCGGCCCTGACCGAGCGCCCGGTATAGAGCACGTCATCCACCAGCACTACCCGTTTGTTGTTGAGGTCCACCGGGATATCAGTCAATCTTATGACCGGTTGCAGGCTATGAACACCCAAATCATCTCGATAGAGGGTGAAGTCCAGCTCGCCCCGGGGAACGCTCGTGGCTTCAAGGTCCTCCAGAATACCGGCCAGGCGACGCGCCAGCGGCACACCTCTAGTCCGCATTCCCACCAACACGATGTCCTGAATGCCCTGATTGCGCTCGATTATCTCGTGAGCTATTCGCACCAGAGCCCTGCGCATATCCGCATCGGTCAGTATCTGCTTCGACATAGCGCGTCCTCCTCACTCATCTGCATCCCCTAGCCCGTCCCTTGCCACCAGTCCAACAAAAAAGGCTCCTGCCAAGTAAGCTACTCAGCAAGAACCTGTGCGCTCGATATCCATATTGCCCTCCCCTTACCAGCCTCGCCGGACTGGCTTAAAGGTTCGAAACACCCGCCGGAGCTTCAGCGAAGCACTACCTGCGACGCTGAAGCTATTCTACCACGGGCTCGACTACTTTGCAAGAGAAATTGCCTTGGGAAGCAGAACGTATGCACCCTGGCCTAAAGAAAAAGGGGCCGGCATGATGCGCCTGCCCCTCGATTGATTATTCCACTTCAACGGTAGCTCTGATGAACGATTATGGAGACGAATCTAAGGGTGAGCCAGGGCCTCCTGTCGATCCCGCTCCGCCTCTTCCACCGATACCCTGCGGAGGAACTCCGCCGCCGACTCCGGCAAAGCGGTGTTGATCATTAGACCGGAGCCCAGCTCAAACCCAGCCGCAATAGAGAGCTTGGGGAGTATTTCCAGGTGCCAGTGATACAGCCCGTCCATGTTATCCCGATATGGGCCGTGTG
>JAMDCE010000382.1:4285-5241 GCA_023489135.1 Chloroflexota bacterium | reverse complement strand
CCCTCCAACTCCACGAACTCAATTCCGAAGCTTGTGCACTTTCACAGGCACAAGCTCCTAGTTGTTTTCCCAACCGCACTCACGTGTCTCGTCTATCTACTTAGCTTCTCGGCTTTGCCGCCTAGGTGTATTCTCTTGGCAAACTCACTTCTTGATAGGTCCGAAGCCTGCGCCTCAAGACCTATTACTCCGTCCTCAAGAACGAAAACGTTATGGGCAAGACTAAGCCCGAGACGAAGATTGTGCTCGACCAAGAGGATTGTGATGCCATCCCGATTGATTCCGGTGATGATGTTGGCCACTTCTTCGACGACTTTAGGAGAAAGACCTTCAGAAGGCTCATCCATTAACAGAAGCTTCGGCCTGGCCATCAGCGCTCTGGCAATAGCCAGCATCTGTTGTTCGCCACCACTCAATAGCCCCGCCTTTGACTTCTGTCGTTCCTTCAGTCTGGGGAATCGTTCGTACATTGCCTCGATATCAGCGCTAACCTCTCTGCCGTTGCTTCGGGAATAAGCACCCACTTTCAGGTTTTCGACCACCGTCATGTCCCCGAAAACCATCCTGCCTTGAGGGATGTGGCCGATGCCCAATCTTGTGATCTGGTAAGCTGGAAGGCCATCGATTCGTCTTTCCTCGTACCAGATGGTTCCTCTGGACGGATGAAGCAAGCCACATATTGTCTTGAGTAGAGTAGTCTTGCCCGAGCCATTAACGCCAAGCAGTACGTTAATCTTGCCGTCCTCAATCTTTAGATTAACGCCGCTCAAGACCTCGAAGCTTCCATAGTTAACGAATATATCTTGTACGTTTACGTGCATCAACCCATGGCTCCCAGGTAGGCTTCAACCACTTCCTCGTTCTCCATAATCTCTTCCGCTGATCCTTCAGCCAGTTTTTTCCCATAAGCAAGGACCACAATCCTGTGACAGTACTCCATAATCGCCCTCATATTG
>JAMDCE010000382.1:0-4275 GCA_023489135.1 Chloroflexota bacterium | reverse complement strand
ACTTTCACAACCCGATCCATCACCATCTCGACCTTGTCAGCAGAGAGGGTGGTCACAGGCTCATCGAGCAACAGCAGCTTTGGATTGGCGGTGAACGCTATGCACATTGCCAGGGCTTTCTGATAGCCACTGGACAGCTCACCCGCAAGTTTGTCTTTTTGCGAGGTTAAACCCATGAAGTCCAGCGTTTCCATGGCCTTCTGCTTCGCCACCTTGTCCTCTTGGCGGGCCGACGGAGTATGGAGGAACGCTTTCCATACAGGCGTCTTATAGTGCATATGATATGCAGCGTATACGTTGTCAAACACGGTTGACTTCATGAACAAGGTGGAGATTTGAAACGTTCGCACGATCCCGAGTTGCGCTATCTCATGCGGTCTGAGGTTAGTTATGTCTCTGCCATCAAACAGTATCTTCCCTCGCGTTGGTCTGAGAAAACCTGTTACAATATTGAACAGCGTGGTCTTTCCGGCACCGTTAGGTCCTATAAGGCCAAGTATCTCAGATTGGGAAACATCCAAAGCCAGATCGTCTATGGCGGCAAATCCCCCGAACCTCTTGGACAAATGGTTGATTTCTAGAATCGGCATTTGATTCTCCAACTCTATGTTTTCGAGGTCTTGGCTGTTCGTTGAGTTTCACCGCCCGTGTTCGGTACTCGGCGAATTGCTTTCGAAAGAACTGACTTGTCACTGCTCGCAGTGTTTCCAATCAAGAGACCTGTGAGACCACCGGGCAAGAAGACGACTAACAGGATTACTACGGTACCTGTTATGTAGGGAGCGATATCTTCATTAACACGAAGGAGTTCAGGGAGGAGAGTGAACAAGAGGGCCCCAATCACTGGCCCCATGATATAGAACTCCAGCCCACCGAGAATGCTATAGATTTGGATATGAACTGACTTGAGGATATCAAAGGTCATTGGCTCAATAGTCAGACTGTAATGAGCGTAAACACTGCCAGCCATACCTCCAAAGGCAGAAGCCAGCACAAACGCTGCTAACCGATACCTGTCGGCATCAATCCCGATTGACTCGGCCAGATGGCTGTTGAGCCTGATTGCCTTCCAGGCACGACCAACACGGGAGGAGTAGAGGCCGTAGAAGACAATAGCAGTGAAAATTAACAAGGTCAAAGCCAGGTAGTAGTAAGGAACCTTGCCAGTGAAAGCAACTGTTGCTCCAAAAGGCAGAGGTATTGGATTGGGACGTGGTATGTTCTGAATGCCACCCCAGCCGCCGAGTGATTGGGTATATCCAAACACCCTCTGAAACAGT
This sequence comes from Chloroflexota bacterium, assembly GCA_023489135.1. Next base: position 2,995 of record JAMDCE010000382.1, on the reverse strand, counting down.
AGGGAGATCAGAAGGGTAAAAACAACAAAGCCAGCCCCCACATATCGCACGATGAATCGCCCAAAGATGAAGGAGACTAGCCCAGCTATTGCCGTTGCGAGTGGCAGGGATAGCCAGAAAGGTACCCCCAGCTTCATAGACAACAAAGCGGAGGCGTAGGCGCCGATCGCCCAGAACCCCGCTGCGCCTAGGTTTATCAGGCCGGCGCTGTATACCATACTGAACCCCAACCCCAATATGGCATTCACATAGACCATTATCATCAAGTGAAGATAGTATGAATTGCTAAGGACGAGTGGCAGTGCCAGCGCTATGATCAGCAGCAAAGGGATAACTACTCTGACCACGTTATATCTCAATTGGCCTCCCAAAAATCCCCCAAGGCCGGAATAGCAGTACGATGCCACATATTAGGAATACAAACACCTCAGAAAGGCCACCAAAGAAATTAAAGCCAAAACTCGAGGTAATCCCTATCAGCAGGCCACCAACAAATGCACCCAGTGCGCTTTGCATTCCTCCCAGCATCACTACCATCAGGACCAGGAACAGCATTTGGTGACCCATCTCCGACTGCACCATAAGCACGGGGGCAGTAACAGCGCCTGCCGCTCCCGCGAGTCCGAACCCTGTGGCCGTGGCCACTAGGTACATCTTGCTAGTGTCGATTCCCTGCAACTGAGCTGCAGTTTCATTGAGAGTGGTGGCGCGCATCGCCATCCCTAGCTTCGTTCTTGTCAAGAACAAAGCCAGGAGCCCTATGAGAAACAGGCAGAGGACGACCAGGGCCAGCCGGTCAGCCGCTAGTATCACGTTGCCAAGACGAGCTGTACCTGGAATGAAAGGATTCACCCCCTTACCCGCCGTGCCGAAGCTTTGCAGTGCTGCTTGCCTGGCAATGATGCCTAATCCTATGGTTGCTGCAGCGGCCTTTAGGAGACTGCCTCGCACGTGTTGGAAAACAAGTTGATCGCATATCGCCCCTAACAGGGCTACGATAAGGGCGCTCAGAAGCACACTAATCAGGAAGGGGACTTTCAGCAACGCGTAGAGCCCATAGAGGGCAAATGCACCCAGCATGTAAAAATCCCCGTGTGCGAAGTTGAACACGTTAGCAACTCCGAGCACCAAGACAAGTCCCAAAGCTACCAACGCATAAAGTAGTCCGATGGATATGCCGTTAACGAGCAACTGTAGGAAAAGGTCTACCGTCATCAATCCTCCACACTAGCCTCAGCGTTGACTAGTAGCACGGACAGAGAACCGGCTGGTACCTGGGGTGACTATTCGAATTCACCTATACTTTCAAGTCCGCTTGTCCCCAACGAATGCTTCTGAAGTTCTTTCCTTCAGCCCACATTCAGTCGATTTAGATGGCTGACGTAGACCGGGATGTTGTCGAGTAGTGCGTTACGCCAGCCATCCAAGAGAAGTCGATTTACTTGTCCCTTATACTGTCACTGTACTGACTCTGGCTATCACTCTTTCGAGATCAGGGGCTCCAACTGCAAGGTGGGATCTGGCAACCTACTTCCACTCTCCTGCAAATCCCCAGGCCTTCTCGAGTTCAGTAATCATCTCTTCGGCAGACATGCTGGCAACCTGGACGTGCTTATCGCCCTGGAGTTGCTCAAGTTCCAGTGCTGAGAGGGCTTGTACATAGTTCTTGTTGCCCTGATCAGGCCTTCGAATCATTACAGCCTTTCCTATAGGGGTATCGGTTTCCAGTCCAGCCATAGCCTTATCAATTGCTGCCGGATCAAAGCTACCTGCTTTCTCAACAGCTGCACGGAAGAACCATATGGGCAGTGACCAGTACGGGCCGGACTCCCTCCACCCGCCAAGCTTCTCCTCGTAGTACTTCTTTACCTCCAGAGCGAGGGGAGGAGGATCTTTAAGGACCGTGTAATCGGCCAGTATAGCATACATTCCCTCAGCCTCCCCCGAAGTTGCCACCTTCTTCAAGTCCTGGATGACTGGAGCGCCAGTCACCATCCAGGCGCCGCGCCACGCGGTGTCATGAAGGGCCTTGGCCATAAGGGCAGTCGTCTGTGTAACTCCACCGGCTCCTGGAGTAGCGAAGAGATCAGGGTTGACAGAAGCCACCTTTGTGGCCACGGCGGGGAAGTCCGTTTGATTACGAGGCCAGAAGACGTTGCCTACTACGTTGACGCCGTGAGCAGTCAAGACTTTTGTGACTCTATTGGTCAGATCGTGACCTGATTCATCATCGTTAGCTCCCAAGAAAGCAGTCTTTATCCCAGGCTTGGTTTTCAGCAACAGAGGGTAGCTCAGTTCCGTGTGAAATACGGTAGACGCCGCATACACGTATTTCAGCGATGGGGCAACTAGTTTGCTGGATTGCCCTGCCGTAAACATGGGGATGCCCGCTGCCTGAACTACTGGAAGGCTGGCAACCGCAGGCTCTGAGCCCGCTGTTCCAACTATTGCCGTAACCTTATCAACACCAGTCAGTCTTTCAGCCGCTGCCTTCCCGCCATCGGCTGTGTACTTGTCATCATACACAATGAGGTCTATCGCGTACTTGTCGTTGCCTACCTTCAGCCCACCACCGTTGTTAATGATGGAAACGGCTGCGTCAAGAGCGTTTTTCACCTCGACGCCCCAATCAGTGTTGAGCGGCAAGCTGGCGCCAATCTTCACCGTTTTCTGAGACGCAGAAGACGCAGCCTGCGCCGGCGGAGACGTAGGTTTTGCCGCCGAGGACGACGAGGATGACGATTGTGGAGTCGACGATCCTACACAGCCACCAAGGATCAAGATACCGCTAACCAGTGTCACCCCAAGGAACACTACTATTTTCCTTGTCACGGAATTCCCTCCTTCGCAACATTTAACGAGAATCTAAGTGCCATCTGGTACGTTATTCTTCACGTTGAGACTTGGATCGCAAAGGTTATGGAGAGGGAACAACATCAACAATAATCGCTAATATCAGCAAGCATAATATTATATGTTATAAGGTTTGTCAAGG
>JAMDCE010000046.1:1129-5256 GCA_023489135.1 Chloroflexota bacterium | reverse complement strand
CAACTACTTTGATATCATCCAGGGCCTTTGGCTGCATGGCTAACACCCCTTCCCATGGAATCTTTGCTAGTAAATCACCGGCTTGGCCTGGGCTACGAGGTTCTGCGCGAGCTGAATCCGGCGATCATCTTGCTCTCCTCTTCTGGCCTGGGCCGGACGGGACCAGAGAAGGAAGTAGTAGCCTATGGCAACAACCTGCACGCCTACTCCGGCCTCACCAGCATGGTCGGCTACGAAAGAGGGCGTCCGCGCGGCACAGGCGGCACCTGGGCCGATCCGCTCACAGGCATAACGGCTGCCTATGCTATTCTCGCCGCTCTGCACTACCGAAAAAGGACAGGCAGGGGACAGTTCATCGACCTCTCCATGACAGAGGCTACGCTAGCCCAGCTGCCTGAAGCGGTTCTAGACTATACCGTTTCCGGCAAAGTGCGCGGCACGTCCGGTAATCGCGACGATGTCTTTGCTCCTCAAAACTGCTATCCGTGCACGGGGTACGACAAATGGGTAGCCATTTCCGTCGAGAACGACGAACAGTTCCGTGCCCTCTGCAGCGTCATTGGGCGGCCGGACTTGGCCGACGACGTCCGTTTCTCGGATGGATTTGCCCGATGGACAAACCAAGACGAGCTTGACCCCATCATTGGCGAGTGGACGCGCGGGCGAAGCCACTACGAGGCCACGGCAGCGCTGCAGGCCGCCGGAGTTCCTGCCGGCCCATCGGTCAACGCCGCGGAGCTCGTCAACGACCCCCATATGCTAGAGCGGGGGCTGTACGCCATTGTGGACCACCCCGAAGTTGGAAAAACCCACGGCTACAAGCTGTCGTGGCGATTTGAGAACGGTCCCTCGCTCAAATTCACTCGGGCCCCTTTACTTGGCGAGCATAATGATAAGGTCCTGCAAGATCTTCTGCATCTGAGCCCAGAGGAGATCCAGAGGCTCAAAGACGAGTCGGTGATTTACTAGCAAAGATTCCATGGGAAGGGGTGTTAGCCATGCAGCCAAAGGCCCTGGATGATATCAAAGTAGTTGAGCTACCCGGCTTTGTCTCCGGCCCCTATTGTGGCAAGCTGCTGGCAGATCTCGGGGCAGAGGTCATCAAGGTGGAGCCGCCAACAGGCGATCGCACCCGTAGGGCCGGCCCCTTTCCCCAAGACGCTCCCCACCAGGAGCGGAGCGGCCTTTTTCTTTACCTGAACACCAACAAGCTTGGGGTGACCCTCGACCTCACTACCGCTACCGGCCGTGACATCTTGCGAAAACTAGCCGCTGAGGCGGACGTCGTCGTCGAGACCTACCCGCCAGGTTGGCTAGAAAGTCACGGGCTCGGCTACGACGATCTTCGGGCGGTTAATCCCCGCCTGATCTTAACTTCGATCACGCCCTTCGGCCAAACAGGCCCGTACAAGGACTACAAAGGGACAGACCTCATAATTCAGCACTTAGGAGGATTCGGACTGGGCGTTCCCGGACGCGTAGAGGACCCATCTATGCCACCCCTTAGAGCGGCCGTTAGACAAGCTGACTACCTTTCGGGCATCATAGGCGCCATGTCAACCCTACACGCGCTCTTCGCCCGTGACAAGGATGGAATTGGTAGTCACGTAGACGTTTCCAGCCAGGATGCTGTCGCTTCGATGGTGTTCGGGAACGTAGGCGCCTACGAGTACGAAGGCAAGATGCCGCCACGTCTCAAGTCTGATGGGAGCCCCATAGGCACAGTATTGATGGCTTCCTGCAAAGATGGCATGTTCTGCTTTGTCATAGGACAGGAGCGAATGTGGAAAGACTGGGTCGAAGTAATGGGCAATCCGGCTTGGGCGTTCGAGGATCGGTTCAAGGATCGGGTAGCACGACTGAAGAACTTTGAAGCCTTCGAGCAGGCCGTATCAGGGTGGGCCCAGCAGCATACGAAAGATGAGATCTATCGTATGGCCCAGGCCAAACGAATTCCGATAACCCCTGTAAACACGATGGCTGAGGTGCTCCATTCTCCGCAGATCGCGTCGAGCGATTATCTTGAGGAGGTGGTTCACCCGGTCGCCGGACCGGTGACGCTCCCTGGGGCTCCATATAAGCTGACTGAAACGCCATGGCGTGTAGATAGGCCAGCTCCTACCCTCGGTCAGCATAATGAGGATGCCTACTGTCGGCGTCTGGGATTCTCGCGCGAAGAGCTGGTCAAGCTGCGCGAGGCGGCTGTAATCTAGACAAGTCTGCAAAAAGAAAGACGCCGCCCCTGGCAGCACCAGGTGCGGGCGTCACGACAGCCGGTTCTTTTTTGGGGCTCGGCCTTACCAGCGGATCGGGCCGAAGGGTGTTCCTGGTTACGCAGGAACCTCTACCAGATTGTTTGTGGCTTGGCGTGTCTTCTTGATGGCCTTGCCACCCTTCTTACCGATCTCTCTGTAATACTCTGGGCTATGCTTCTCTTTGACGGCCGTACCGCCCTTTCGCCCGATCTCGGCGAAGAACTCGGCGCCGCGCCGCTCCTTGACGGTATTACCACCCTTCTTGCCAATCTCAGAGTAGAACTGAGACCCCCTCACGTCTGAAAGAGCCTTGCCGCCCTTCTTGCCAATCTTGCGGAAGAATTCAGAGCCATACTTCTGTTTCACGGCCTGGCCACCAAGCCTCCCGGCTTCCTTTACCGTGATCTCGCCTTTTGTTTCCGACAACCTTGTCTACCTCCTTTGAGTTTACTTGAGTTTGTTTCTTGGCCCCTCAAGCGCTTTATTCTAATCACTTGCGCCCTAAAAGTCAATCCCCCTTTTGTTTGTCTGCCGCCGCGTCGATACGAAGATCTTTCGTTTGGGGGCCTAATCGGCAGGCATAGTAACACATACCTAAGCACTTGTCAACCAGGACGCTCGCCAAAACTGCTGGCAGATTTCTTCAGACAGAGAAAAGAGGCACCGTTACAAAGAGGGAGAAGCGAGATATTGGACAAACTGGTCCTTATGCAGAAAGGCAAGCTTTACGCCCATGCCTCTGATCGGCGGTGGGTATCTCTTGCAGCGGAATCATGGCCAGGCCCGCGTCTCAGTCCACCCATTGTGGAAGCTCGATGGCAAAAGCCGAGCCTTGTTCCGGCCCCCGACTCTCCGCGCGAATCGACCCACCTTGTATCTCCACTAGTTTCTTGGCGATAGACAGGCCGAGGCCGAGACCGCCAAACTTACGCGCGGGGGAGGAGTCAGCCTGCCGGAAGCTCTCCCAGACCTGCTCTAGGTCTTCCGGAAGCATTCCTATGCCCGTATCGTCCACGCGAATCACGACCCGACCGCCAACGGCGCGGGCTTCAATTGTGATTTCGCCTCCCGCGGGAGTGAACTTTATTGCGTTGGATACAATGCAGTCTAGAGCTCGTCGCAGCCTTGGCTCATCCCCCTTGGCGAACAACTGGCTTGATTGCAGCTTGTTTTCCAGTTTGACACCCTTGTTCATGGCCATGGCAGACAGGCGATCAACGACAAAAGCCGTCGTCTCGGAAATGCTGACCCTTGCCAGTTGCGCGCAGTTCTGCCCGGCTTCGAGGGCAGAAAACTCGATCAGGCAGTTAATGGCCCCTAGCAACTCTTCGGCGCTGCCCAGAACGGTCTTCACATAGTGTTCCTGCTTTGGCGTGAGAGGACCGCCTACGCCTTTCAGCATCAGGTCCGTAAAGCCAAGAATTGCCGTCAACGGGGTCCTGAGCTCATGACTGATGAGGGCGAGAAACTCAGATTTCAGTTGATCAATGTCACGGAGGCCGCTGTCCCTCCGCAGACCCTCGACAAGATGGCTGCAAGATCCCCAGCTTGGTCGCTCACTACTCGTCCCAGGCGCCTCGACTCGCTCGTTCCTGTCTTTGAGCTCCTCGCGAAGCTCCATTGTTTCGCGGTTCGCTCGTGCCAATTCTTCGCTAACAGAGGCTTCGCTGTCCATATTCCTCCCTCCCCGCGCTTCCTCGCCCATGGCGTTGGCAAAGCCGGAATCGAACAACATCGTCCGAACTACTCCACCTCTACGACCTTACAGGAAGGCCGGATGGTGCTCGGTGCTCATCGCGCATCTAACCTGTATTACCATAAGTATATCTCACATCGAGTGAATTGGGCTACTTCGTATAGATCTGCCGCTGA
>JAMDCE010000046.1:0-1037 GCA_023489135.1 Chloroflexota bacterium | reverse complement strand
CAACGGCCCTCACCGGGAGGCGGCGAGATTCGCGATAGCGGCAAACAAGGTTTCGACGCCCTCGCCAGTCACACAGCTAGTTTCGTAGTAGGGGGACGAAAACATCGTCGAGAAGGCCCGGCCAGACTCATACTTCACGCGCCTCTCAAGATCGATCTTGTTCCCGACGAGGATAATGGGACAAGTAGGCAAGAACGACCGCACTTCGCGTAGCCATTTCGGAAGATGGGCAAGACTCTCGGGAGATGTGACATCGTAAGCGAGGATCACTACCCGGCTCCCACGATAGAAGGGTGCCCTAACTGAAGCGAACCGGTCCTGACCTGACATATCCCACACAGTGAGCTTGACCTGCCGATCCTCAGCCAGGCTGATCAAATGGGTGGTGAGATCGACGCCAATAGTCATGACACGTGAGGCTTGGAAATGCCCTGTGCTGTACTTGCGGATCAGCGTGGTCTTGCCGACATTCCCGTCTCCCACAAACGCTACTTTGTAAACCGGTGTATTTGCCACAACCAAGCTGCACCGTCCTACCGGTTTTGCATAGCCATGATATCCGAAGTCACACCAGTCGACATCACAACCGTTCCTCGAACGTCAGCCCCCGAACTCCGACAGAACGGCTGGCGACCCGGCCTCTAGCCAAGCGCCTTACGAATTGCAGCGAGAAGCGGTTCATCTTCGTTGGGAAGGACCGTCCGAGGATCAAGGACAAGCGCGTTCCTCTCGATCCTCGCCACCACTGCCGGGTCTCCGATTCGCAATCTACGTGCAAGCTCGCCACTGGGAGGGCCGCCCACCGCTTCCGCAATCGCAACCACTTTGGTGGGAAGGGTCTCCCCCGGAAGACTTCCGCCGCCAATGGCCGATTCGCCATCCACCACGCTCGCCCTTGGACCGATCTCGCTCGCCCAACGCCTAGCCCGGCTGCCTATCGCGTCGATCGGCATGGAAATCATCTGCCACACGGGGACCTTCGCCAGCGCTTCGCCCTTGAGATAGTGAAGAAGAGTGGCCGAAATAGCAGCTAAAGT
>JAMDCE010000038.1 GCA_023489135.1 Chloroflexota bacterium | reverse complement strand
CTTGATGAGCCTGGCGGCTGCCCAGTCTGCCCAGTTGTCTACTTCTCCGTCGGATGAATCCGTCACCACCAGCCGTAGGGACCGCGCGCCGGCCACGGGCTCGCTGATTCGCTTCGGAGTGACGAGGAGCGTAAGAGTCTAGCTTTCGACTATTCCAACCCTGGCGCAAGGGAATACATCGGGTCCGTCCTCCGCGATTTCTTTGAGAAATACGACGTGGATGGCATCAAAGTCGACGGATTGGGGAACGCCGATGGGGCCCTGGTTGATGAAAACAGGCTTGACTCGTTCGGAATGGTCGACAGGGTAGGTGGGCAGACCCTGGAGATCTACCGATTCATACAGGAAAATGCTTCATCGCTCAAGAAAGACGTGTACATTGAGAGCGGGTGGATGACGCCTCCGCTGGCCAATCGCTACGCTCACACGTTCAGATATGGGGATGAGCAGCCCAGTTACTCGAATGGGTATCCCTTCCCTGGCCTGGTGGAACACCTGGACTACGCCGTATTGCAGAAGATGGCCCTCGGGCAGCGGCCCAATATGGGAGCGGCTTTCGGTGATCCCAACGTATCGATGGTGAATCAGTGGTGGCTGCAGGCTGGAGTCGCGTTAGGCATCCAGACCGTCCTGAGCTTCGACCTGCCGTCGATGACTCGCGAGACCCTGAGCAGGTATCGCAGCGTACTGGCGCACTACGACGCCTTCCAGGGGCGCACGGTCTACGACCGATCGCTTAATCCCAGCTACTTCGCTACCACCGTCGGGCCGATGACTTACCTGGGCATCCCGGGCCGGGAAGCGGAGAAGCCCGTGGGCATAGCCACGAGCGACATAGGTGTGGACAGCGCCAAGGACGCGGTGGCTTACGACGTAAGCGCAAACAGGTTCTTCAGGCCACGAGGCAGCATTCGAACGGTGGCAAATCCAGGCACCTTCAAGTTGTATGTTATCCGGAACGCGCCGGGAGTAGTGTGGACCAATAGCTCGTTGCACGATGAGAAGTCCACTGATTCGTCGTTCCAGGTTGAGGTGAGGGGACCGCAGGCTATCAATGGTTTTGCGCGCGTCTTCTCGCCCGAGCCGAAAAGGGTCTCTATCGACGGGCGCTCTCTTATTCTATCACTGATATCACTTGCCGATTCGGATCATTATGCCTACAATACACGAAACGGGATCGTCACCTTGACGTATGCGCACGATCGTCCGCACGTGATTAGGATCGACTATTGACAGTCACGAGAGCTAACCTGATGAGCGGTATCCAGGGTCTGGTACACAAATGGAGGACCGTCGAGTGGCTGCGCGACCTCGATGTTGCGATTCTGCTGCTGCTGGTGGCTGTGTTCGTGTTCCACACGGATCTTGTGGACGGGCGTGTTTTCGAGGAAGCGGATACCAGCACCTACTACTACCCGGTGATGTCGACTCTGGACCGGGCTATCAGCCAAAACAGTATTCCGCTGTGGACCCCGCACATTTTTGGCGGGTATCCGCTCTTCGCCGACGGCGAGGGTGGCATGCTCTACCCGCCGAATGTTCTGCTGCTGTGGCTCTTTCCAGTTCAAAACGCATTCCTGTTGCTCAGGGTGCTCCGCTATTTTCTTGCCAGCATTTTCTTCTACGCTTTCGGTCGCACGTTGGGCATCGGGCGCCACGGTTCACTCCTGGGCGGACTCACCTTCGCTTACGGCAGCTTTATGGTTGGGCAGATGCAACATACCAATGTGACCAACAGTGCGGTCTGGTTGCCGATGATACTCTTGCTCGTCGAAACCGCGCTGAGGTCTTCGGGGCGTAAGCGCTACCTTTGGTTGCTCCTCGCGGGAGTAGCCCTGGCGATGCAGAGTCTCGGCGTGCACATCCAGCCGTTGCTTATGACCCTTCTGGCGCTGTCGCTTTACGTCGTCTTCAGGACGCTTATATGGCAAGCAATAGATGCCTGGAGGGCAGCAGGCGGCTCGTCGCCCGTGCGTGCCGTGCTGGCTGCCGGTAGGAGCGCGTGTGCAAACATTCCGCTGGCCGCGCTGGTGGTGCTCTTGGTGGTTGCGGTGGGTTTCGGCCTCGCGGCGGTCCAACTCATGCCACTGTACGAACTGGGACAAACTACCAGCAGAGGTACCTCGCCGTCCTACTGGTTTGCCTCGCTGTTCGCGCTGCCGGTCCCCAACCTGATCGACCTGATCTTTCCGTATTTCTTCGTTGGCCCGGACGGGAACGGATGGACCCTGTGGAACCTGTGGGAATCGACGGTGTACGCCGGTATCGCGCCGTTGGCACTGGCCGTGCTGGCGTTGTTCTTCGTGCGGCGCAGGCTGGTGGTTTTCTTCGGGCTCCTCGGTGCTGTCAGTCTGTACCTGGCCCTGGGCGACTATCTACCGGTGAAGCTGTACTCGCTCCTCTGGCAGTTGCCTGGATTTCACTCCCTGCGCGACCCCGGACGCTACACTTACCTTTTCGTTTTCTCACTGGCAGTGCTGGCGGCAATGGGTATGGACTGGCTGATTCGCACGCTCAGCACACGAGAGGTGAGACTCGAGAAGAGTCTTGCCGTAAGGCTCTCGCTGTTCGGCATCGCCATCATTGTGTTCTCGGGCATGATTGTTTTGGGGCAATTCTATTTGCGGGAGATGCTGCTGAGCGACAAGAGCTCGGCTCTGTCCTTAATACAGTCGCAGTACCTGTCCTTGCGAAGCTTGGGCTCAGGTCTCACCGCGGAGAGGGTGTATGGGTCTCTTCTGTATTCGCTGGATATCTCGAATGAGCGAACCTTGAGGGCGATTCTCCTTCTATGTGGATCTGGGACTCTGCTTCTCTTGTGGCTGCGTTTCCGTAGGCTCAGTGGGGTCTGGGTTGCGCTTGTGCTGGCGGTTGCCCTGGTTGACCTCACGATGTTCGCGGAGGACTTCCATCCTCGGATGGCCATCTCGTCGCTGTCGACGCCGTCCGGGGTGGCCAGGTTCCTCGTGGAGAACAACGGCAGGTACCGCGTTTACAACAAGGATTACGTCAGGGCAGTTGAGCCCAACAGGCTCATGTCCTGGCGCGTCTCCGTGGTGGGAGGCTACAGTTCCCTGGGCCCGGAGAGGAACAATGATTTCAACAGAGCGATCGAGCACGGAAACTTGCGGTTGCTCGACCTCTGGAACGTGCGTTACATCGTATCCCGTGGCAAAGACCCTATGCCGGCGGAGTACAAAGTGGTCTACCAGCAGGATGATGTCACCGTCTACGAGAATCCGCACATCCTGCCGCGGGCGTTTCTAGTGGGCTCGGCCATCGTCGCCCCGAACGGCAAATCTGTGCTTAACAAAATCACAGAAAATGGGTTCGACCCTTCACGCGCCGTGGCGTTGGAGGAGAACTTCGAGGTGTCGCTGCTTGGCGAAGACTCGGGGCTTAGCAATGTATCAACCCGGCCTGTGCCGGAGCCGGCATCCTCCTCAGCAGGAGAGGCGCGGATTGAGGACTACAGTCGCGAGTCTGTGCGAGTGCGTGCGTCGTCGCCGAAGAACGCGTTTCTAGTTCTCACTGATTCGTACTATCCGGGGTGGAAGGTGTACGTCGACGGCCGGGAAGCAAAGATGTACCACGCCGATTACCTGTTCAGGGGTGTGTTCCTGACCGCGGGCTCTCACGAGGTGGTTTTCAGCTTCGAGCCTATGTCGTTCTACGCGGGGCGCGCCATCTCAATGACAACTCTGTTGCTGGCCGTTGTCGTGCTGGTCTACTGCGTAGTGCCGTGGTCCTGGCAATGGCGCTGGGGGAGAATGGCTCATCCCCTACGGCGAGCGCCCGCCCACTGCATCTCGTCTTCCGCTTCAGCGTCTGTCCCCGGGACAGACGCGTCTGCAACTTGAGCGAGCGCAGTCTCAGGTTGCGCTCGATGCTCACATGTGCCTGATCCAGGCCATGGCCGAGAGCGCTGCTACGCAGCCGTCGCCGACGCACTTAGCTACTTGGAGGGGCGGACCAGTGCAATCGCCTGCCGCGAACAACCCGGGGCAATTGGTCATCCTGTCCTTGTCGACGGCGATGAAGCCTTTTTCCAGCTGCAGGCCGAGGGTCCGAGCAAAGTCTGCGCTCGACGCCATTCCGAGCGCGAGGAAGGCGCCATCAACTGGCCACATCTCACCCGAATCCAACTTCAACAGGCCAAGCTGTTCGTCACCCGCGAATTCCAGCACCTTGTCGGTTCGCAACTTGATAGGGGTCTGGCTCAGGTCCCTGGACAACTGTTCGCTGAACGCGAACGGACGCCCTTGTGAGAAAATCGTCACTTCACTGGTATTAGGCAGCAGCTCCACCGCTTCTTTCGCCGCGTAGTTGCCCGACCCGATGACGGCTACTCTCTTGTTCCGGTAAAAGAACCCGTCGCAGTCAGCGCAGTAAGAGACTCCCTTTCCGACGAAGTGATCCTCTTGTGCGATTCCACTGGGCTTGGAGCCGACTCCTGTGGCGAGAATGATAGCTTTCGCCGTCAGTCTCTCGGTGCCGGCTAACTCGACTTCAAAGTGCTCTGATTGTTCTACGAATCGTTGTGGAGGCTTTATGGCCACCACTTCGCTGTCGATGATCTTAGCCCCAAACCGTCGCGCGTGCTCGGCTCCCAGCGAGATCAACTCCTTGCCTGAGATGCCATTGGGGAATCCAAAGTAGTTGTCTATGACGTGCGCCTTGCTGCTTCTCGATTCGACCGATTTGCCTATGACCAGCGTTTCAAGTCTCCCTCGAGCGCAATACACAGCAGCTGATAGACCAGCCGGTCCGGCCCCAACGACAATTACGTCGTACATCGTCAACTCCGTCGTCGTTACTCTATCTGGACGTGGTTCGCCCGCGGGTGGCGCCTGCACTGCAAGCCGGCTCTCGTCGGGGTGCAACCCGCGATATCATTCAGGGCAATTCTACCGAAGCTGCGACGGCGTGTCAAATGGGGAGCCCCAGCTAGTGCTCGCCCCCCAACAGCTTTTCGACTTCTTTCTCCGTCAGGTGCGAGTCCACCAGAGGGAGATACGCTTCTTCTTCCTTGCGGAAGTGAAGGGACAGTATGGCATCTAGCTGCCAGGCGTTCTTAACCAACTGGTGGGTAAGTGGCGCTTGCTCTCCGGGACGACCACTCATAGACAGAAACGCGGCCACGTCATTGCGGAACTGGTCTATCCTTTGGACGATGGCTTCGTGATCAACCTCCATCGTGGCTGTGGGGTTGCCGTATCGTCTCAGGAGTTTGCCCACTTCCGGGTAGACGTTGTCTTCTTCCCATTCG
>JAMDCE010000047.1 GCA_023489135.1 Chloroflexota bacterium | reverse complement strand
TAGGCTCGGCGGAGAATTCCTTGCTCAATCGCTCTCGATTTGATTGTTTTGGTGATCTTTCTTACTGCTGCGCTGTAACCCTCATCAGAAATCGATCCCGAAGCCGTGTGGAGTTCTCCGATGAGATTCGTAACCTCAACGGCAAATCCTCGGTCACCTAGGATAAGGTAGTAATCTGGTGGGTCTTCACCCTCCCGCCAGGCTCTTGATCGAAGACCAAGACTATCCACAAGATAACGGTCAAAGCATTTCTTGCAGAGTTCTTCATCGTCTCGCATAGAGTTGGTTTCTTCTGAACCTACCAGACCATCGGTTTTCTAATAGCGCGATTATACTGTATCACCTGTGCGAGAGCCAACAGATTGCCAGCCGGTCTATTCCTAAGCAAAAGCCCGTACCAATGTACTACCCTTTTCCCCTTGCTCTGCGGGCGAGCGTATGCTAAATTGACCCTCGACCCTATTCTCGCCCCCAGGGATCAAAACCACCGGCGCTGCCCCTGACAGGCTTTCCCCCTTGGGATAATCGCAACTAGCAGGAAGGTATTTCGATTATGCTTCGACGGACGAGACTCTTCTCCGCGGCTTTTCTGGCTCTAATGGCGATAACCTCCACGCTTCCGCTCTCTCCGTCCCCGGCGCTGGCCTATCCCGGCCCGGAGAAGGCCGTGCTGGCCTTCTACTTCCCCTGGTACAGAGACTTCGATTGGACCAGCGGCAAGATGGGGGACCAGCCTGTGTCTGCCTACCTGTCCGCCGACCAGGGGACCATCCGGCGCCAGATCAATGAGGCCTCGGCGTCCGGAATAGATGGCTTTATCAGCTCCTGGTGGGGCCCCGGAGACCCCACCGACGCCAACTTCGACACCCTTTTGAACCTCTCCGTGGGACAGGATTTCCGTTCCACCATCTACTTCGAGATTCACTCCTGGCAGTTCGGTAGCCAGGACAAAGTGGTGAATGCCTTGAGGTATGTGGCGGACAAGTACGCCAACCGGCCCACCTTCTTTCACTACAGGGGTCGCCCGGTCCTGTTCTTCTGGGACGTCAAGGCCGTTCCGACCAACCCGGGCCAGTCCCCTCAAGACGCCTGGGCCTCCATAAGATCCCAAGTCGACCCTAACCGGTCGATGCTGTGGTCGGCCGAGACCACTGATCTGTCCTATCTAAGCGTCTTCGACGGCATCCACCTTTTTAGCGCCGCCACCTGGTCCGACAATCTGTCCTCCACGGATCGCTCCTTCCGGGCCAAGATAGACGATTACAACGCCCAGAACCGTACTTCCAAGATCTGGGCGGCCGGCGTTGCTCCGGGTTACGACGATACTCATCTGGGCCGGCCGGGGTCGTACGCCGTCCCGCGACGAGACGGGAGTTATTACCAGGAAAGCTTTGGAGCGGCCATCGTCAGCTCACCGGAATGGATAACCATCTCCAGCTACAACGAGTGGTTCGAGGGCACCCAGATAGAGCCCAGCCAGAGCTACGGGTCGAAATATCTCGACCTCACGAAGTCTCTGTCGGCTACGTTCAAGGGTATCCCCCAGGGCTATGCCCATCCGGCTCTCTTCTACACCTGGAACCGCACCGATGGGCCCATCGCCGGGTTCGCTACCAGCCGGACGTGGATCTGGGGCCCCGGCGCGTTCTCCACGGCCCGCGAGCCCTACCAGGAAGCGGCCGGTGGGTCGCGGCTCGTCCATTACTTCGACAAGTCTCGGATGGAGATCAACGACTTCAACAGCGACCAGTCCAGCCCCTGGTTCGTCACCAACGGTCTGCTGGTATCGGAGATGGTCAACGGACGGATTCAGGTTGGCGATAACGCCTACCAGCCCTCCTCCCCAGCCCAGATCCCGGTGGCCGGCGATCCCGATGATCAGAGCGGCCCGACCTACGCCACTTTAGGCCCACTCCAGGGGTTACCCGGGCGAGAAGTGGGCCAAACGATACAGGAGGCCGTGAATAGCTCTGGGCGAACCTGGACCGACCCGGCTCTACCCGCGACCTACGCCGCCTTTTACGTGCCGGAGACTCACCACACCGTGGCCAACGTTTTCTGGGATTTCCTCAACTCCACTGCTCCCGTCTACGATAATGGGCCGGTCTCCGAAAGACTGTTCGATCCCGTCTTTTACGCCACCGGTCTGCCCATCACCGACGCCTACTGGACCAGTGCCAAAGTAGGCGGGGTACCCCGTGACGTCCTCATCCAGGCCTTCGAGCGCCGAATCCTCACCTATACTCCCTCCAATCCGGATGGCTGGAAAGTGGAGATGGGCAACGTCGGCCGGCACTACTATACCTGGCGCTACGGCGGGTAACGAGAGTTCACCACAGAGGCGCAGAGACTAAGGGTTGCGGGTTATGGGTTAACGCCCCGGTTCTTCCAACGCTTAACCCTTAACCCCTAACCCTTATCCCCCTCTGTGTCCTCTGTGCCTCCGTGGTGAATCCCGTTCTCCTGCGCCCTCCCCTGATTGGACAGAACCAGGCTCACCGTGGCATAATAGGCCGCTATTCAACGAAAAGCTCCCGAAAAGGAGAGTTATGCCGCGGAGATCTATATCGCCTCAGGCGAACGAACTGCTGCAGAAGGCGCTGGCTGGAAATCGTCTCTCGGCGGACGAGGGAATTCAGCTTTTTCAGAACGCGGATCTCCTCTTTCTGGGTAAAGTGGCCGACGAGCGGCGAAAGAAGGCCCATCCTGAGAGGGTCGTGACCTTCATCGTCGATCGCAATATCAACTACACCAACGTCTGCGTCTCCGGTTGCAAGTTCTGCGCCTTCTACCGCGAATTGGGCCACCCCGAGGCCTATCTCCTCTCGTTCTCCGATCTGGCGCAGAAAGTGGAAGAGACGCTTGAACTGGGGGGCACGCGCATTCTAATGCAGGGTGGCATGCACCCCGAGCTGACCATAAACTATTACGAGGAAATGCTGTGCTCTATCAAGAGCAAATACGCCATCGAGATAGACGCCTTCTCGCCTCCGGAAATTGACCATATCTCCCGGTTGTCGCATTTGACCACCGAAGAGACTCTGCGACGGTTGCGCGCCGCCGGACTGGATGGGCTGCCGGGTGGCGGTGCCGAGATCCTGGACGACGCCGTGCGCAGAAGAGTCAGCCCCAACAAGATCGGTTGGCAGCGCTGGCTGGAGGTGATGGCCGTAGCACAAAAGCAGGAATTGGTGACCTCAGCCACGATGGTATTTGGTCTGGGGGAGACTCTGAAGCAGCGCTTCGCTCATTTAGACAGGCTGAGGACCGCTCAAGATGCGGCAGGAGCTGGTTTTCAGCCCGACAACGTCACGACGGGATTCTCGGCCTTCATCCCCTGGAGTTTTCAGCCAAAGAACACGGCTCTGGGAGGCGATACCGTCACCGGCGACGAATACCTGCGCACTCTGGCCGTATCACGCCTTCTCCTGGACAATTTCCCCAACGTTCAGGCCTCCTGGGTGACTCAGGGAGCGAAGCTGGCCCAGGTGGCCGTCCGCTTTGGCGCCAACGACTTCGGCAACGTTATGATCGAAGAGAACGTCGTCCGCGCCGCCGGAGTGACCTACCGGATATCGCTTCAAGAGATCGTCGCCCTCATCAAAGATGCTGGTTTCCAACCGGCCCAGCGGGATTCACGGTACCGGATCTTGCGATATTTCTGAGTTTGAACGTTTGAACGTTCGGTCGCTCGAAAGAGGTAATAACCAACAAGACATGCCATTCGAGCACGAAATAGAAGTCATATACCGGGCCGCCGTCGTCGTTCCCATAGCTACCGAACCGATCCAGGATGGCGGTGTGGTGACGAATGGGAGACGCATTCTCGCCATTGGTCCCCTCGATCAGTGCAAGGCCTCCTTTCCGCGAGCCAAGCTGGTCGACCTGGGCCAGCGGCTGCTCATGCCCGGTCTGATCAATACCCACACTCATCTGCAGTTGAGCCATTTGGCCCACTTGATTCCCCTGCCGCAACCTTTCGTCTCCTGGATCCTGTCTCTCATCGACGCTCGGCGAAATACGCCGGCTGATTCCCTCGCGTCGCACGTCGCCCTTGAACTGCAGACAATGAGAACCAGAGGAGTCGTAGCTGTGGGGGATATCTGCAACAGCCGCACCACCCTGGAGGTGCTCCACGATTCCGCGGTGGAAGGTGTGGTCTACTACGAAGTGATCGGGCTGGACGAGCGTCTTGCCTCCGAGCTGTTGAAAAAGGCGCAGGAGCGGGTTGAGGAGTGGCAGGCGCTGGCCGGCCACCGCCTGCGGATTGGCCTCTCTCTTCACACTCCCTACACCGTGTCGGCTAGACTATTCGAGTTGGCTACCGAATGGGCCCGAAGGGAAGGCCTACCGCTGTGCATTCACCTGGCTGAATCGGCCGACGAGGTGGCCTTCCTGAGGGATGGTGCCGGCCGGATCATCGCCGACATGTTCCCCCGGGTGAACTGGCAAGATCTCCCCTGGTCGCCAGTCTCCCTATCGCCCGTCGAGTATCTGGCCAGGCTGGGTTGCCTGGAAGCCAGCCCACTGCTGGTTCACGGAGTCCAGGTGACGGAGGCCGATGTGGACCTCATCCGGCAATCTGGCTCAACCCTGGCGCACTGCCCTCGAAGCAATGCCAACCTCCTGGTAGGTCGAGCCCCCCTCGAGACTTATCTTTCTATGGGAGTCGTAGCCGGACTGGGCACCGACGGTCTCTGCAGTGTGGCGTCGCTGGATTTGTTCGAGGAGATGCGCTTCGCTCAGGATCTGCACGGAGAAGCCGTAAGCGCTCAAGCTATCGCGCGAATGGCTACCCAGGACGGCGCACGGGCTCTGGGTCTGGACAAGGATCTTGGAACGCTGGAACCGGGGAAGCGAGCCCAGATGATTGCTATCGACCTTCCACCCGGAGCTCTCCCGGCCGACATTTACGAGTTTATCGTGAGAGAAGGCGGCCGACAGCAAGTAACCGTAATCTCTGAATCCCGCTAGATCAGTTGTAACCTGTTTCCAAGCCTTCCGCGCGTTCGGAACCCTTACGGGAAATTGCGCTTTTCCGCCGTGGCGGAAAAGCGCAATTTCCCCTTAAGTAAATGGGAAGTGGTCAGGACAGGCGCCGCGGCGCCTGTCCTTGCCCTCGTTTCATCTCCAGGGCGGTTCCTTCGGAGGAGAGATGAAAGGATGGAGTCAACAAGCACAATGATCCAAACGGTACGCTGCTGTCGGCACTGTAACTTATTTTGCGCTCTTTTCCAGGCTATCACACCACACCTAAGTCTAAGGAGGGCGTTGAGCGTTTTCGTCCTTCAAAGAAGGACGAAAACGCTCAAC
>JAMDCE010000560.1 GCA_023489135.1 Chloroflexota bacterium | reverse complement strand
GAGCCTCGGTCCAACCCAGGGCCTGGCCCATCTCGCCGGCTACTATCCCGAGGCCCTCGACTCCTCGGGTCGCCGTATGACCGAGAAGGCTGCGCCGCAGCATGAAATCCTCTGCGGTCAGCGCCATCTCTTTTTCCGCGGCGAACCGCACCTGGGCCAATATGTCCGGTGCCCCCGCGCATATCCGCTCTCCCAGCCGCGGCTCTCGTTCGACAATGGCGAAAACCTCTCGCGCCCGGAGGCCGTACGTATCGACAAGATTACGGCTCTGATCTTCCTCTAGCCCCAGCCGGCGGCCAAAGGCCATAGTCTCCCTGATGCACTCGGCCCAGCCATCGAACCGGGCTCCCGGCAGCGCCTCTCGATCGGTGTTCGATGCCCGGTTCTTCCCCAGCCGGCCGGAGGCCAGGTCGACAACCTCCTGGGCTATGCAGCGGTAGGCCGTAATCTTTCCTCCCACCACGGAGATCAGACCGGGGAGGCCGTCGCGCCTTTCGTGATCCACCACCTGGTGACCGCGGGTGACGGACGACGGGGGCACTCCGTCGACTCTCACCAGCGCCCTCACTCCGGCCGTGGTGTAGTGGATCTGGTTCCAAGGACCGGCCGGGAGAAAAGGCTGAACTCCGTCCAGCAAGTAACGCACATCCCTGGCTGAAGCTGCGGCGGTTTCGGGATCTCCTTGGAAGTCGGTGTCAGTGGTGCCCACCAACGACAGACCATTGCACGGAACGGTGAAGAAGAGCCGGCCGTCGGGGGCGAAAAGGACCAGGGCGCGCTTGGTCGCCTGGGAGGTCACCAGATGGATCCCCTTGGTACGGCGGAGCAGCGGCGCGCCCTGGCGACCAAGCTTCGCGAGAGTGCTATCCAGCCAGGGACCGGTGGCGGCAATCACCACGCGGGCCTGGAGGAGAGCCCGGTCCTCGTTCAAGGTGTCGGCCACCTCCAACCCGGAAATCTTTCCATTACGGCGCCGTACAGCCTCGGCCCGGGCGTAGTTGATCGCGATGGCGCCGTGCTCCTGGGCGGCCAATATGTTCTCCAGGCAGAGGCGTTCGACCGAGGACACCCGGGCGTCAAAATAACGGAAGGAGCCCTGGAGCCCGTCGGGTTGGAGGCCGGGCTCCAGGGCCACTGTCTGCTGGAGCGATAACCAGCGGTGTTTTGGCAGGCTTTTGCCCCAGGCGAGAGCGTCGTAAAGGGCCATTCCGGTGCGCAGCGCCAGGTGTTGGACCGCGCTCCGCCGGTAGACCGGAATAATGAAGGGCAGAGGCCGGACCAGGTGGGGCGCGATTTTGAGAAGGATCTCGCGTTCTTTCAGGTCCTGGCGAACCAGGCCGAAATCGTACTGTTTCAAGTAGCGGAGACCACCGTGAATAAGGTGGGTGGATTTGGCGCTGGTGCCGTGGCCGAAATCGCCCATCTCCACCAGGGCGACCTTCAACCCGCGCCTGGCCGCGTCACGAGCAATGCCGCATCCGATGATGCCGCCACCGACGATGGCCAGATCGAACTGCTCCCTAGAAATCGCCTCAAGCCGTCCTATGGCTTACCTCCTGCTGCTTTAATCCGCGAAAAAGATGCTCCATCAAGGAACCAGCAAGTCGGCAGGGTTATTATACTCCTCGGAGGGAAGACTTTGGCTTTCCCAGGGATACCAAGTGGGGGCCGACACGGCGACCACTGTTGCCCCTTTCACCGACCTCTTTCTACGCTCAATGGAGGCAGTGGACCTTTCTCTTCCAATGTGAAAATGTGGGCGAGAGAGCCGTCGCGGCGGCTCTCTCGCCCACATTTTCACTAATTCTTGAGGGGATGAGCGTTTTCGCCGCGGCGAAAACGCTCAGTTACCCCGCGGCCTTGGGTGTTCCCTGAGATGAACTGCAGAACCACTGGACGGTTTGCCGGTGGCCCTTCGAGGGCTACCTCAGATAATAGAAAGCTGACCGCTGATGGCTGATAGCTGACAGCTTCCCGTATGCTATAATTCCGTCCACCCAGGAACGATAGAGGAGGAGAGAAATGAGCGTCAACCGCGTCGCCGTGGTTCAGGCCGCTCCGGTGGTCTTCGATCGCGAGGCTACACTGACGAAGATGCGCCGTCTGGCACTTGAGGCGGCCGGGCAGGGCGCCAGGCTGGTTCTGTTCCCGGAGGCCTTTGTCTCGGCCTATCCCAAAGGGCTCGATTTCGGGGCTCGCGTCGGGTCGCGAACGCCCGAAGGACGGGAGGATTTTCGGCGCTACTTTGAGAGCGCCGTGGACGTGCCCGGCCCGGCCACCGCGGCTCTGGGCGAGATCGCCCGCGAGAACGGCCTCTACCTGGTCACGGGCGTGATCGAGCGCGACGGCGGCACTCTTTACTGCACGGTCCTTTTCTTTTCCCCGGATGGTTGCCTGATGGGCAAGCATCGCAAGCTGATGCCCACAGCTATGGAACGCCTGGTTTGGGGCTTCGGGGACGGATCGACGATGCCGGTTTTCGATACACCCCTGGGGCGGGTCGGCACGGTGATCTGCTGGGAGAACTACATGCCCTTGCTGCGGACTTATATGTATTCCCAGGGGATCCAGCTCTACTGCGCTCCCACGGCTGACGATCGGGACACCTGGATCGCCAGTATGCGGCACATCGCCCTGGAAGGGCGCTGCTACGTCTTGACTTGCTGCCAGTACCTGACTCGCGGCGACTGCCCCGAAAATTACAACGCCATCCAGGGGAACGATCCGGCCACCGTCCTAATGCGCGGGGGCAGCGCCATCATCGGGCCTATGGGCGAGATCCTGGCCGGCCCGAATTTCGAGGGCGAGGCGATCCTCTGCGCCGACGTCGACCTGGACCAGATCGCTCGGACCAAATACGACTTCGACGTGGTTGGTCACTACGCCCGGCCCGACATCTTCCAGCTCCACGTCAACACCCGCCCGACCCCGCCCGTGGTCGCCCACTCCGGGGCACCGTTCGATCCTTTTGGGGGAGAGAAGTGAGGGATGTCTCGGCCGTAGCCAAAGACAGGGCGTTGTCCATTTGCGTTTGCGCCAGGCCAGCGGAACTTCCGAGTTCGTCCAGTTTCAGTCCTCCTACATCAGGAAGGCGTCCAGGCTCTGGCAATACCGGACGAAGACCTGTCTTTTAATGAAACATTTTGACTGCCGACGCCAACCGCAAGCCCATTGGTTCGCCAAAGCGAAGAGACTAGAGCAGAAAAGCGAAGGCATCGAGCCCGCAGTCCTTCGCAAGAGGATGAGCGCGGTGGACCAACGCCATTCAGGGGCTGGAGCCAACAGGGCCTGGAAAATAAGGAAATGCGTTAGTCCGCCACATCGCTAGCTACTTGGACCGCAGATAAGAATTAGCTACAGCCGTGCTGTTGGGAATCTTTTCTCCACCAGCTAGGACAACGGCGAAGCATGCAATTAGACCTTCACTGCACTTGCCGATCTCGTGATCCAGCATGTTCAAGAGGCTGAGCATATCCATATCCTTGTCTTCGCGTCCAAGGGCCTCGGTGATGCGGGGGCTCACCTTGTGGAGGTCGTTGTCACGAAACCGGCGAAGGTCTTCAATATCGCAACACATGGAAATGAACACACCGAGTAGGGTTCTTTCCAATCCGTAACTGAGCCGGCTGGCCACTTTGGAGAGTAATTCACCGATGCGGCCGCCATCTCGGTCACCCCAATTATCTTTGTAAAGCTTGGCGCAATAGTAATCCCGAGACAGCCACATCAATGATTTGTCCCAAAGTGCTCGGGCCTTCGCGATTGTAGCGTCAGCATACCACTTTGCGTCCATCATCTGAGGGTTCAGGCCTCGTTCGCTGTGCTCTCTAACCTCTTCTGGAGAGGTCCCTTCTGATGCCGCAATGAGATCAATGAAGCTATCGTGACGAAAGCGCCTCCCTGCGGCCTCATTGGCTAAGCCCGATTCGAGCAGGAAGGCCATGCCTCGTTGCACAGACCAGTAGCAGTACAGAATATCGACAAGGTTATTGAAGAATCGCTCTTTGTTCACACGATCCGGGAGGCAGGGAAGTAAAACGTCAGGATATGAGAAATTGAAGGGCGTTACTGTGCGAACAGGGATTCCAGACGATTCTAGCCCAATCAGCGTTGCCTCCGTTAGGTAGCGATATTTGATGTTAATTGATAGCAGGGGGAGTGGTTGGCCGGTCCCAAGGATTATCTTCGGGGAGCATAGCATCATCCGCATCAGACCAAGCTTGTTTATTGTTCTGGAATCTAGATATTGACGGCTGTTTGGCGCAAACAAATGGAGACCTCCTTGGAGTCTCTCGATCTGTGCCCCCCGCGTCTATGAATATGAAACTGATCTTTTCATAAATCCGGTACCACAAGATCTGCCGGGACCATCGACGGGAACGGCCGACGCAAAGAATCTTCCGGCATTCTTTCTTACGCAGACGGGGCCTTCAGCCGACTGATTCTACACTGAAAGCCGAAGCGGATGCGAACCAAAAAGGACAGACGGCATTTGCAGGTTGCCACGGTAAAGATCTCGTCGAAGTAAACAAGCAGAGAAAGGGCATTCGAAAGCCTCCCCCGGGTTCGCACCGGGCCCCTTGTAGGGCCGGGATCGGTTGGCCAAACCCAGAAGATACAGTGCCTGGCGTCAGGCACCTTGCCTCGTAGTCTAGCTTGACAGTGAGAGCGCTTACGGCTTTGATCACCAGCACGTTTTCGTTTCCCCTTCTGCTTTCGGCTGGCTAGCGAGTCGATAGTGAGCACCGAGCCGATCACCGATTCCGCGGACACGGTAACCTTAAGTTGTGCTTTATCATGTTCTCCTTAATGCCGATCCGGACGACCCATCGGTACCTCGACAGGAACAGCCACCCCGATTTGCTGAGCCACTGGTAGGTAAATGTCTGCGCTTTGTTCGGGAGCATAGATTGAAGCGGGTGCTTCCTATTTCTTCCCACCGCTCTTCTCCTCAAGGTTTGGCTCCAAGGGCTGGCGCAAATGCCGCCCCCGGAGGGCAGTTCACCTAGCTCGGCAATCGCAACCGTAGCGGATTCCACCCGCGCACCCTCAGAAAACCCTATGAAGGATAATTCCGGGACCAAGCTTTTTTGGTAATGAGATACTCGGTAGGCCCTCTGAAGACCGGCCTTCGTTTATGCGGTTCCCTCCGTTTGATTCTGCTCCTTCCGAATCTGTTCGTAGACCTCTTTCAAGAGGTGTTGGCTGACCGCTTCCCTGAACTGGTCCTCGTTCATAAACTTCGCGGCGATTTCCTCATTCTGCTCCATTCGGTCAAGGAAGAGACCCTCCAGGGCCTTGCGAAAGACGTAGCCG
>JAMDCE010000432.1 GCA_023489135.1 Chloroflexota bacterium | reverse complement strand
ACTGTGCTCACAGTTGTTGCCGGAGTCTTAGTTTTGGCTGGATTGGCCATCTATCTCACGCTTCACCAGCGAGCGGCACCCATTTCGTTCCTCGTGCAAAACCGGAAGTTGGTCTTGCTTCTCGAAGCGACCTTTACCCTCGCCTTTGCTGTTTTCGTGGGCATCCGGTATCTCAACCCTGACTTGTGGCAGCCCTGGTTCGGGGGAGAGAAACCGATGGAGTTTGCCTTCCTAAACGCAACTCTGCGCAGTCCGACCATGCCGCCCTATGATCCATGGTTTGCTGGCGGCTACGTCAATTACTACTATTTTGGGCAATTCATCGTCGCCGTGCTGGTCAAGCTGGTAGGGGTGGCCCCTCGCTTTGCCTTCAATCTGGCCGTTCCCACCCTTTTCGCTTTGGCTTTCGTCGGCATCTTTAGTCTGGGCTACGATTTCACCGTTGCCAGAGCTAAGGATCAGAGTAGGCCTCTGCTAAATCGCGCTATCGTTTGGGGCCTTGTCGCCGCGGGATTCGTGGTGATAGCAGGGAATTTGGACGGACTCCTGCAGTTCTTGGAGATTATCAGAGGAAGCCTGGCGGGGCAGGGCCTGGCCGGCTTCGATTTCTGGCGAAGTACCCGTATCATTCCGGGAACAATCAACGAGTTCCCCTTTTTCACCTTCCTTTTTGCCGACCTCCACGCTCACATGGTGAGCTTGCCGATCACTATCGTGGTCCTTGGGCTAGCTCTCAACCTGGTTCCAAGACGGGAAGACGTAGTTACAGAGGTGCCACTTAGTCAAGGTTTTAGCGGTATGGTCCGGAGCGTCGCTACGCTGGTCGGATCAGCCCCCGCGGTCAGTTATATACTCTTGAATGCCGTGATATCCGCCCTGGTCCTCGGCGCTCTTGCCGTGACTAATTCGTGGGACTTCCCTACCTACCTTCTTATCCTTCTGGGAGCGATGGTCCTGGTCGCCATCACGCGGGGAACTCTCCGCCGACGAATAATCCTCGTAGTCGTGACGGGAGTCCTTGGTCTGGTGATCGCGACGATGAGTTTAGGCCTGTACTGGCCCTTTTTCTTCTACTTTAAGTCATTCTATTCCAGCGTAGCGCTAGAGCGCAGTCACACTGACTTCCCCTACTACGTCGTAATCTTCGGGCTCTTCCTGTTTGTCATCATCTCCTTTCTTGTTCACGCCCTGGCGAGAAGATCTGACCGCCAGGTTAAAGAAGAACAGCAGAACCAACTGTCCAGTAGACCCGAAAAAGGAGATGCTCCCGCCGGTGGTGAACTCTCTTGCCGGCCCCTAACACCGGTGGTGGAGATACCGGGAGCACCAACGATAGAAACGCCTGGCCGTTTCATGGCTAGCGGACACCTCTTTCAAAGCTACGAATCCGGTGGATCTGAATTACCGAGACGGGCCGGCCAGG
Organism: Chloroflexota bacterium; assembly: GCA_023489135.1. The sequence continues at coordinate 3,903 of JAMDCE010000432.1, read as the reverse complement.
CATCCTCTGAACTCCCTGAGCCCAATCGTAGAGCTGACTCCACGCTAGCAGGAATCTCCTCTTCTCGCCTTCTCCCGATCGGCCTGGTGGTTCTCAGCGTTGGCGCCCTGGGGTTCCTGGCCACCCAAGGCCTGTTGCTCGCTGGCTTTCTCGCCGTTCTCTTGGTCTCTCTTCTTTTCGCGGCCTGTCTCCGCTCCTCCGATCCTGGGGAGCGTTTTGTCCTGCTGGTCATCTTTGCCGGCTTGACGGTCTCCTTGGGAGTGGAGCTGTTTTACCTTGTGGACTTCCTCCAGGGCGGCGATTATCACCGAATGAACACGGTCTTCAAGTTTTATAACCAGGTCTGGGTCCTCCTCGCCCTTGGCTCAGCCCTCGCTCTGAGCCTGCTGTTCGGGAAAGTAAGGGAGTTGGTCGCTTCCAATAAACCAGTCGCCGCCAGAATAGCCGGTGTCGTGTGGTTGGGGGTGCTGGCTGCGCTGCTCGTTGGCGTCGCCATCTACCCGATCCTGGGCACCAACTCTCGCGTTCAAAACCGGTTTCCCGGAGAAGGCCTGGCCTTGAGCCTCGATGGTCTGGGGTATATGGCGACAGGCAAACTGGCGATGCGGGACGGCCGGCAGATCGACCTCGCAGGAGACTATGACGCCATTGAGTGGTTGCTGAAAAACGTCAAAGGGACGCCGGTTATTCTCGAAGCGAGCATCGGGCCATACCGAGGCAATGGGTCGCGGATTGCCAATAACACCGGGTTGCCGACACCTCTTGGCTGGGACAATCACGAGAGCCAGCAGCGGTATCCGGAGCAGATCGCCCAGCGCGTGCAAGACGTCCGAACCATTTACAACACTACTGACATCGACCTGGCGATGAGTCTTCTCCGCCGCTACCGCGTGAAATACGTCTATGTTGGCCAGATAGAACGCTACACTCTGCTGGATCAAGGGCATTTGGGCGCTACGACCGCGGGCGAGCCGTACGCTTCGGCTGAGGGGCTGGAGAAATTCGACGCGGCCGTGGGTACTTACTGTGACGTCGTCTACAGCAACAGGGACGTCAAGATTTACCAGGTGAGGGGCTAGAAGAGGTTATGGCTTCCGTAATCCTTTGGTGGGTTATTCTGGAGATCCTCAGCCTGGCGGCTCTTCCCATCGTTTTCGCCGTCTTTCAGCGACTTCCCGACCGCGGCTACGCCTTCGCCAAGATTGCGGGCTTTCTCCTGGTCTCGTATCTTTCTTGGCTATTGGTTGTCAGCGGGCTATTCAAGTTCACGGGCTGGTTGGTTCTTCTAGCGCTCGTTCTAGTCGGGCTGGCCTCGGTCTACCTCGCCACCGCCAAGGAAGGGCAGATCGCACGAGAGATTCGATCTTTCTGGTCTCATCGCCGCGGGCTGGTCATCTGCGTCGAGGTACTCTTCGCTGCCAGTTATCTGGCGTTGGTACTTCTTCGAGCGTACGGGCCTGACATCGTCGCCACAGAGAAGCCAATGGATTTGGCTTTCCTGAACGCCATTTTGAGAAGCGGCACTTTGCCACCTAACGATCCCTGGCTTTCTGGCTTTCCCATCAACTACTACTATTTCGGGCACTTCTCAGCGGCCACCCTGGCTGCGCTTTCAGGTCTGCCCTCCGGCATCGCTTTCAACCTGGCGATCGCCACGCTCTTCGCCATGACCTTGGTGGGAACCTTCGGTTTGGGTTTCAATCTAGCCGCCTTAGGCGCTTCTGCTCTCCACACGAAAGACGGGCGTCAAGTGAAAGAAGTAGCAGGGGTGACAAGACAGGGAGCCGCACCCTACTGGGTCGGATTCTTCGCCGCTCTCCTTGTTGGAGTGGCCGGCAACCTCTACGCCGGATTCCAATTGCTGTCGGACCCGGCCCGAGTCTGGAATGAAACGTGGTGGCAGGGAGTGGGATGGAACAGCTCCCGCGTCCTCGTGGACACCATCGGCGACCGGCTGGTCCCCACTATTAACGAATTCCCCTCTTTTAGTTTCATCTTAGCTGATCTCCATCCCCACGTAATGGCTCTGCCCCTGACCGTCCTTTGTTTGGCCCTCGGCCTCGAGGTGATCTCCAGAGAATGGAGCGCCAGGCCAGCGACGCGGGTTTTGAGCCGGAATGCCATTTTCTACGTCTTCACGGCCATTTCCCTGGGCAGTCTCTACCTAACTAACACCTGGGATTTTCCCACCTACTTCATTATCCTGACTGCAGCCCTTTTCCTGCGCCTTTGGCACGCCGAGGGTCGCCGCTGGACCCGGGATCTGACGATTAGGCTCGCCGAGGTTGCCCTGCCGGTTCTAGCGTTGAGCGTGGTTCTCTACGCCCCCTTCCATCTTACCTTTACCTCTCTAATTGGGAGCGCTGCCCCCCCGCTGCCGGAGAACATAGCCAGTCTACCGCTAGTGCCAAGAATAGCCAGCTTTCTGGGCGTAGTGATCTGGGGCAAGACAACTGCGGGCAGCTTCTTAACCATCTTTGGCGTCTTTCTTTACATCCTATTGGCCTTTGTCTTCACGCAGACTTTTGCAGCGTGGAAGGACCAGCACTTGTTCACCTCTAACCGCTCGACGATCTTCGGTGCCGCGGCCACGGCCGCTATTATTGGCCTGGCCGTCGTTTTTCAATTCCCTCTTCTCGGCCTGGCGCCCCTGGTTGCTCTGTGCCTGGTCATCCTGCTGCGCTGCTTCAAGAATCCGGCGACAAGCTTTGCCTTGCTGCTCACCCTGGTGGGCCTTATCCTCGTCTTTGTCTGCGAGGTCTTCTTTCTCCAGGATGTATTCCACGATCGAATGAACACCGTTTTCAAATTCTATTACCAGGCCTGGGTCATCTTCGGTGTTGCGGCCAGCTTCGGCGCCTGGCGGGTCATTCGAAGTCGGCCAACCTGGCCTGTGGCGAAGGCCGCGAAGCTCGGGTGGATCCTCGGACTGGGTGTTGTCGTTGGACTTGCCCTGGTCTATCCGGTCGTGTCAGCGAGGGCCAAGACCGAAGGCTTTACGAGCCTCCAGGATCTGAATGGGGTGACCTATCTGGAGAAAGCTGATCCGGCCGACTACCAGGCCATCGGCTGGCTTCAGGCCAATGTCTCGGGATCACCGGTGATCCTCGAGGCGACCGGTCCGGCCTACTCAGAGTACGCCAGGGTCTCCACTTTCACGGGGCTACCCACCGTTCTGGGGTGGGCTAACCACGAGCTGCAGTGGCGTGGAGGGCAGCCGTCCGCCCTGGCAGGATTATCCCAACGAGCGCAAGACGTGGCGACGATCTACGCCACCACCGACGTTGAGCAAGCCAGGGCTCTACTCCAGAAATATGAAGTCGAATACGTCTACGTGGGCCCACTGGAGAGATCTGGGGATGAAGGCGGAGCCAACAGCCGACCTCCAACCCCGGCCGCGCTGTCCAAGTTCGCTGATTTCATGGACGTTGTCTACGATAAAGATGGAGTAACCATATACAGGTCCAGGAATACCTGACACCAACTGTGTGGAGACGTCCCACAATCTTGAGAGCAGCAATGATGGCCGAAGTAGGGGCAGGTCTCACAGACATTAACGAATCTTCCAAGCCCCGACCTTCGTGTGCCCCTCCGCTAGGCCTACACCCTGCAAGACGTCAGACCTGCCTCTACCACTTCCCAGCCCTCCCTCAGGTTTCATCGGCCCCATTCTGAACCTCCCGCAGGTAATCTACTTGGCCATTCATCTCAACTATTTGGCAACCCGCGGGAGATCGCGACATCTACCCCAGCGACGACGAGCCAAATCCAATAGTCTGGCACGAAATATGCACCCCTTTTGGCGTCGGACAGCAGACTCGATAGCGTCGTCCTTTACAAGGAGGTGTTGGAATTGGCTGTAGCAGTCGAAGAAGCCAAAAGAGTGAAGGAAGAGCCGGAAAT
>JAMDCE010000480.1 GCA_023489135.1 Chloroflexota bacterium | reverse complement strand
GAGGAGCACGAGTTCTGCGTGCTTCTAGGCCCTAGCGGCTGCGGCAAGACGACCACCCTCAGGTGTGTCGCTGGACTAGAAAAGCCAGATGGTGGGACAATCGAAATCGGTGGACAAGTCGTCAATTCCGCGTCGAAAGGCGTTTTCGTTCCTCCCGAGGCGCGAAATATCGGAATGGTATTCCAGTCCTATGCCGTGTGGCCTCATATGACCGTGTTCCAAAATGTTGCCTTCCCACTCAAGGAGGGCAGACGACGAATTGCCAAACACCTGGTTCCAGAGAGAGTTCACCGTGTCCTGAGCCTTGTAAGGTTGGAGGGGCTTGCAGATCGACCTGTGACCGACCTGAGCGGGGGTCAGCAGCAGCGAGTGGCTCTGGCCAGGGCAGTTGTGACCGAGCCAGAGGTGCTCCTTATGGATGAACCGTTGAGCAACCTCGACGCTCGCTTGAGAGATGAGATGCGTGTGGAGTTGAAGAGACTGACGCGAGAGCTTGGCGTCACCACTCTTTACGTGACACACGATCAGATAGAAGCGCTGACGATGGGCGATAAGATTTGCGTGATGCGAGACGGACAGATTCTACAGATGGGTGGACCAGAGGATATTTATGCTCGGCCACGCGATCAGTTCGTTGCCGAATTCGTTGGACAAATGAACTTCGTGTATGGACAGGTATGTGGCTCATCTGAGGCGGAATGCAGCCTGGGAGTGATCAGGTGTGCGTTGCCAGAGGGCGTCGGCCATAAAGAGCGAGTGGCGCTAGCGATTAGGCCTGAGGAAGTAGAATTGGGCGGCGAGAGCGCAGTTGCTGGCAATGTGGTTCGAGGCCAGATTGTGGGAAGGTCGTTTCTCGGAGATGCGGTCGTCTGGGAAGTCCGTACAGGAGAGACAACCTTGATTGCAAAGCTGCCAGCGAACCAGAGAGCCGAGATCGGGAACACAGTCAGCCTCCATCTACCCTCAGAGTGCTGGAAGGTCTTCAGGCTGCGGCCTATTGACTAATAACTCAAGTAGAAACCTGAGCGAAGGAGAAGCAAGAGTTTCCTCATTGTGCAAAGCCAGACAAATCAGCCCTGAACGCAGACGATCAACTGGCGCGGATAGCGGTTCAGTCGCTCGACGCCCGTCTTCGTCACCAGCAGCGTTTCACCAAACTGCAAGCCGCGCTTCCCATCTGGCGTAATGACGTTAGGCTGGATTACGGAGACCATGTTCTCCTTGAAAGTTTGAAGAATAAGCAGGAGTGGTTCAGTGGAACAAAGTGAAGTCGTCCAACAACTAAAAGAGAAGGTGGCGCTTTCGTGCAAAATACTGGGGAAGCTAGGTTTGGCAGATTACCTGGGCCACGTAAGCGCCAGAGTCCCTGGCACGGACCTGGTAGTAGTTAAACCCAGACACAGCCCGAAGATTACATCCTTTGCGGCGATGACGGCCAGAGAAATGGCTGTCGTCAATCTTGATGGCAAGCATATTGATGGTGATTATCCTCCACCATCGGAGGTGCAACTGCATCTTCAGGTGTTGAAGGCCAGGCCTGATGTTGGCTCTGTCGTGCATACCCATCAGAGGATGGCAACCGCGTTTGGAATTGCAGGTCGCGAAATCCTGCCTGTTCTGCATCTGGAGGCAGGCGTAGTGGCCAAGGGATTACCTGTCTATCCATCTCCTGATCTCATTATAACCGTCGAGCAAGGCGCTGAAGTCGCTCGCGCTCTGGGTCAATCCACGGCCTGTCTCCTTCAAGGACACGGCGTGGTTGTAGTTGGAGAAATAGTGGAAGAGGCAACGGTCAACACTATTCATCTCGAGAATCTGGCCGAGATGAACTATAGAGTTGCGCAACTTGGGACTGCCAAGGTCATTTCGCCAGAGAGCATTGCCAAGAACATGGTTGAGAAGCAGCCGATCTGGGGACGATGGGCTCACTATTGTAGCTTGCTGGAGGAATAGAATAAGCGCAGCTAGGGAGGTGGCCACCATGTCGGTTATTGGACAATTAGGTCTGGATTGGGGTTGTCCAGGATACTGTCGTTCGCCTCTGAGAGACTGAGATTACACAGGGGGTCTGTAAACACAGACCCCCGTGCGCGCTAACTTCTTCGACTACTCGAATCCCCTGCCTCAGCCAACCGGGCTGATCCCAAATGGATTGTGGAGGGTTGCAGGAGCACTGACGAATCACTTCTTCTCGTACAGGCTCTTGATGAAACCACTTTGATCGAGTTCCTTCACGAGGCTATCGTCGACGACGTCACCCACGCTAACTTTCTTCGCTTCTTTCTTTTCTGCCAGGACCTCGTTGATCACCGCCTGCACTCCCTTGCTGTTCGGATATGGCGCTGCAGACAGTAGCCTCGAATTGGGACTATTGTACTGCACGTAGGCTTCCTCCAGTCCATCGGGATCGTCCAGCTTGGAGTATTTGGCAATGATCTTCTTAGTTTCATCCTTGTTGGTCTTTTCGAACTGGATCGCCTCGACTATAGCCTTCATAAACCGCTGAGCGATATCTCGATGGCTCTTGAGGTATGCCTTGTTAGCGGCGATAGTGGCGAACTGGTACTCCAGGTCAGGCAACGTCGACATATCCAGGATGATATTGAATCCTTTCTTGGCGACGATAGAGGTGCCCGGGGGATTCAGCACTGTGGCGTCTATGGAGCCTGCCTGAAGCGCAGCGGTGCGCGTGCTATCACCACCTATCTGCAATATCTGTACGTCCTTCTCCGGGTCAAGCTTGATGGCCTTCAATGCCTGACGCAGCGCGAAGTCAGATGACGAACCGAACTTGCTCACGCCCAGTTTCTTGCCCTTAAGGTCCTCTGGCTTCTTAATGCTGGATGCTGCGATCAGCTTGTAGGGATAGGTGTTTCCCATCGATGCGATGATGGAGAGCTCAGCGCCACCAGTGACGGCAGCGACGACTCCCGAACCGCCTGCGACGGTGAACGGAACATCGCCGGCGATCAACGTCTGTACGGCCTTCGTTCCTCCCTCGATAAAGACTAGTTCCGCGTCGAGTCCATTCTTCGCGAAAAAGCCGCGCTCTTTGGCAACCCACATAGGCGTAGGACTCGGATCGGTAGAGCTATAGCCAAGGTTAATCTTCTCCAACTTCACCTGTTGCGTGGGCGCGGCCGCGGGCTTTGCCGCTGCGGGGGTAGCCTCGGTCTTCTTCGCCGGTTCCGTCGATTTCGCCTGCGGTGTGGCTGTTGGCTGGGCCGCCGGAGTTGCGCAGGCTGTGACTGCGAACATCGATGCCAATAGTAATGCAAGGACAACGCGCCATAATGGTACCAAGGACTTGCCGAGATTTCCTGTGTTCAAGTAGACTCCTCCTTTCACTCTTTCCGGCAGCAAAGCTCTTCTGCCGAACTTCGGCCGTGATGCCAACAATCGGGTCGACCAGGATCCAAATAGGAAACCGTTCATACCGAGGGCCCAACGACAGAGAAATCCTTGTCTTTGATTGTCCCAAATACCAGCGACTTGACTACCACCGGGACCGCCTTGAAATCGCCTAACTCTTCGCCAATATCCACGAAATCGAAGTCTCCGAGCTCGATCTCGTCAACTGAAACTATGTCGCAACCCGGAACCAGTTCGGAATGCAGGATATTGCCTAGCATACTCCCGATATCGGCGTCGACAAGCAGGATCACAGGAAGCTTCGTGGTGACGGTTTGCTTCAATCCTGACACGATTCCCTCGGCCAGCGCTCTGACGAGCCTGTACGAGGGATCTCTGGACCATCGGACAGCCAATGCGACTTGCTTTTCGCCTTCAACCAGATCGAATCGCTGAAACGCTCGCTGGATGGCTAATGCCACCGAATCTGGCGTGAGCCCATTGTCGTCCAGCTCAAGGCCCATAACCTGAAGGTTGCGCAAGGGCAGCAGGCCTTTATTGGATACGAAAATCGTGCTTCCACTCACTTGCAGCGTGTATTGCGCCGCTCCAATCACTGTGGCTCGAATCCGTTCTTCGGGCTTCTCCAGCGGGATTCCAAACTCTGGCCGGGCCGCGCGCTGTCTGATCTGCGCGCCGAGAACCTGTCCAAGGTCTCCGTAATCTTGTATTTCGCGCTCGTAGATGTACTCGGCGACGCCGCCTGAGAAGCAAACGGCGTCGATCTTTCCCTGGTAGCTGAGAGTTGGCGTGAGCATAAGCTTTTGCGAGAGAGACGACAACGGCCGCCGCTCCAGAACGTCGAAAAGGCAGTCTGTAAGCATTTGGGCCATTGCGAGTCTCTTGTCGCTTGGCAGCGTCCAGCCGTAATGTACGTCGATTCCCATCGCCTCACCTACCAGGCGTCCCGCATCTTCCACGCGAGTTAAGAGGCCATTGCTATCCATCGCCACCAGCCGTGCTCCCACGTTAATGGCTGCCGTCTCGACGATGCTGCCGTTTTTCACGACGGCGATCTTAGAGGTGCCACCGCCGACGTCGACGTTGAGCACCGTCCTGCTGCCTTTGTCTCGGTCGATGGAGCGCGCTACCGCGCCAGATCCGTACGCTGCCATCACCGCCTCGAGATTCGGCCCGGCGCTTGCGCAGACGAACTTGCCCGCCTGATCGGAGAACAATCGGACGATGGCTTCGGCATTTTCTTTCTTAGCGGCCTCTCCTGTGACGATGACTGCTCCAGTGTCGATGTCACTGGGAGAAAGCTTCGCGTCAGCATACGTACTACTTATGAACTCGGCCAGGCTCGGCGTGTCGATAGTGGCCGGATTGGAGTAGGGAGTGAGCAGAACATCAGACTTGTGGTTAACCTCCCTGGTGACCACTTTGAACTTGCTGGAAAGTGCCAGGCCCTGCCGAACCATCACCAACCTCGAAAACATCAGATGCGAGGTCGACGAGCCGATGTCGATCCCCACGCTCTTTAGCTCGATCATATTGTTCAGCGATACAGTAGGGCGATCATCGGTTCGATAGCCGTGAAATGGGTCATCGACGTGATCGTGTCCGTGCGACTCGGCGTCGTGCATTTCTTTCCCAGAGAACTATTTCTGCCTGTATTGAACGGGAGGCAGCTTGATAGCGACCCCGCTCTTGGCCAGTTCCCTCTCGAACGTGGCTCTTATCTCAGGTTCTTCGTCCTCGTACTCGATCTGCTCTCCTGCGGACTTCTCATTTTTCCGCCACCATTCACCCCAGACCTGAAACTCAGGGTTGTTCCAGCGCAAGGCCAGATAGCGGGCGGGAGTTGCTCCTGTGTTGAAATGCTGGTGGTACCACATTTCGGGGGGAGAGAACATGCTCCCTTCTTCCCAATCGACTCTAGTCTTGGGCTGACCTTCTTGCCAGATATGCGAGTATCCCTTACC
>JAMDCE010000147.1 GCA_023489135.1 Chloroflexota bacterium | reverse complement strand
TTACCGTATTCCTCGTAGAGATGAATGATTACCTCCGTATCGGCGTTGGTGTAGAACCTGTGCCCGCGCTGCGTGAGATCTGCGCGCTGCTCCTGAAAGTTGTATATCTCACCGTTGAAGATAATGACTACGGAGCGGTCCTCATTGTAGATAGGCTGATCGCCAGTGCCCAGATCTATGATTCGCAGCCGCCTAAAGCCCAGGCCAACGCCGTCGGCGCGATAAAATCCTTCGCTGTCCGGTCCACGGTGAACAAGCGCTTGCGTCATTCCCCTGAGCAGCCAGTCGTCCACCGGCTTTGCTCTGTCAAGATGCACCTTACCACAGATTCCGCACATTGGTTACTGTTCTCTCTCCATTGCCGCGGAGCGCTGTCCCAATCAAGTTGGGCAATCTGCTCTCGTGCTAGGCGCTTGACTACTATGCAGAGGGCGAGCAGCAGCCAAACATACTTGTAATAGTCGTAAACGCTGAATACAGCCGCCGCGAGCATGCCGATAAGGGAGATTTGCAGGCTAACCACCAGGCTATCCTGTCCCAGCGGTATACCCCGTTTCACCAGCCTCAAAGCCTCCCCGAGGTTTCTAAAAGCCAGAGTAACGCCCGCAGCGTACAGGCCGAAGCCAATGATCCCAAGCTCATCCAGAAGGGATAGATAGGTGTTGTGGGCTCCAATCCCCTCAGGATCACGGGTCACTCCCTGTGTTAGAGATTCATAACGCCAGTATGCCGTCGAGAAGCTGGCGCTGCCTACGCCCACAATTGGATTCTCTCTGAACATGTTCAGTCCGACGAGCCAGAGGTCAAGGCGACCGGCCCCGCGATCCTCCATCGTAACGATGCTTCCCGCCCTCGTTTCCACCTGTTCCTGGGGAGCTAAGGCGTACACCAGACCTGCACAGGCAGAGATGAGTAGCACGGACCGCATTTTGTTCCTCCCTCGTATCGCTACGAGCAGCAGAACCACCAACAGAGCAATGTAGCCACCACGCGAGAAGGTCAATACGACGGTGAGCAACAGCACGCCGAGCGAAATGAGAAGGAGAGGCTTTGTCAAAGGGTTCTTGCCGGCAGCCAAGTAGTTAATGACCAGCGGAACCGTTGTCGCCGCGAACATGGCCGCTTCATTAGGATTCCCCCGCCCGCCAATCAAGCGACCCAATTCGAGAGAGTAATACTGAAACAATCCCAGCCCTCCACTTAGGGCGCTCGAAGCGATCATTGTAAGAGTCAGAGCTCGCAACCGCTTCTCTGAGTTCATGATGGTGGCCGTAAGAACCAAGAACAAGAGCAGCTGCACGTAGGTCGTGGACTGCTCAAGCCAGGTAGACGGATTGGCCGCCCAGAAACCGGACAGCAAGGAGAAGCCTGCAAAGCCCGCAAGGGGAGCCATTTGCCAGTCGAGCACCAATTTCAACTGCCGGAGTAACACCCTGGCGACTAGCCCAGCCATCATGGCAGCACCGATTAGTTTCGTCACGCTGAGAAAGCCAGTAAGGCTCGCATAATGCTCAAAAGGCAGGATAGCAGTCACAAATTGCAATCCGGCATAGGGCATGGCCAAAGCCCAGGCCACGACTACCGTCCCGGCAAGGTACATGACGGAGGGCGGAAAGAAAGCGACCGCCGCACCAACTGCTATGGCAAGGACCAGCAGACCGGCCGACAAAGCCTGCTTGTACCCGAAACCGTTCCGGTATGACTTTAGGTTTTGAGATGGTACGCTCGCCATTCTCCCGCTATCCTCGCTGTCTTTAAAGCGGAGTTACGGCCGCCTCATAAGCCGAAAGCGACCCACAGTTTCGACCGTGCGAAAGTTCTTCTCGATATAGTCACTCAGAGTCAAGCTATGCTGCGCCAGCGTCAAACCCTGAGACGTCTCTTCGCTAACCAAAATGTGGTTGATCTGAAGTCTTTCCGCATCGGCAATCAGGGCGTCTATGTCTGCCCGCGTGACGTCGCCAGGCACAACCAAATCGAAACGAGTTGGGTTTCTTCTCCCGGTTAGATAGTAAAGCATCGGATCCTTCGGAATGATGAGCAGCAGCTCGCTTGGTGGCACCTTTCTCTCGATGGCGTCGGTTACCTCCCTTATCTCTGTCGCCACCTCCGGAGCAACAAAGACAGTTCCGGCAGCCGTAGCCAAAGGAGCCGTCAATCCCTGATAGTTCCGCGCCGTTAGGACAAAGCCCGGCAAGACGAGAAAGACCAGAAAGACACCGGTGGCAGCAGCGTGTATGAAACGGGTCTTCTCCGGCGCAAGGCTACTTATCCAACTAGCCAGTCTATGCACAATGTATAAGCCAAGGATGGAGGCAAATGGAAGGATCGTAGCCGAAAGCTGGCCAGGGGTCGCGCGGGGATATAGATTGGCTAGCATGACCGTACCGAAAAGAAGGAAAAGGGTCAACAGCCTGCCCTCACGCCCAATCTCTCTTGCAAAGGAGCGCCGGAGGACGACACCTACAAGGACGAAAACCAGGAGAGGCAGGTAGAAGACGTATTTGAGATAGGTTGCCGCCGTCGTCCCAAGCCAGGAATTACCGGTTACTACCAACGGCTCTAGCCCAGGAAAAGGAACCTTTGACTCGACGGCAGAACTGGCAAAGGGAGTAACCAGCGCATGGCTGTAGAAACCATCCAGCGCCCGATTAAGCCAGAGGAACGTGATGAAAGAAGCGATGAATGCGACGACCGGAAAGAGAAAGCACGTAAGAGGGGCAATGAGATCCCTGAGGCGCCCCTTCAATGTTGGTTGGCGTGAGAAGAATAACCCGTCGACGATTAGCCATAAGACGATAGCAGTTACCAAATAGCCGCCCAGGTTCTGTTTCGTCAATACAGCTGCGCCACCAAAGACACCCACGACAGCGGCCTGCCGGCGATCCAGCCTCTTGCCAACAGAGCGAGCGAGAATAGCCACCATCAGAAGCCCCAGGAGCGAGGTGAGCCACGTATAAGTAACAAATGCAGGGGGAGTGTGCGAGATCCCCCAGCCTAGAGGCAGCAGGCCCGCCAGCACGGCATACCAAGGTGGCAGAATAGAACGGCCGAGAAAGTAAACAGCAATGGCAGAGCAGGCGCCGACGACGAAAGCGATGGTCCGGGCAACTAGGATAGACGTGCCGAAGATATGCATCAGGAGCGCTTCGAAGTAGTACTGCCCCGGCGTGACCAGGCTAGCAAAATCCCTGTAGGGAATTTGGCCGCCGAGAACTCGCTCGACTCTAATCAGACCGACTCCTTCGTCCATGCTATTGAGCCCTTTGTCCCAGAGGGATAGATAGAGGCCAACGGCCACGACAACTAGTCCCAGCGAGAGCGTTTTGTCGACCGACGAATGCTTCACAAATTGCATCGACTTCATCGGATAGCACTCACCTTTTCCTCGCGGCTCAGTTTGGACCGCCACAATATCATGTCGCGGCAGGAGAACCATACATCCCGGCGCCTATGGAGGGGACTCTTCAGGATCCCATGTTTTATCAGCAGGATGGGCGCAGCGACGAACCGTATTATCCCCCTGTAAATCAGACCGTGAAATGGCGTGTAGTGTTTCCGATAGTAGTTGTCGATGCTTCTGGTACCTTCGACAAACCACTTGAGATCGCCGGTAGATTGGCCACCGTAGTGAAGTATGCGCTGCTCGGCCAGGTAGCGAATCCGCCAACCAGCTTTCTTGGCACGGTAACACCAATCCACGTCCTCTGCGTACATGCGAAAGCGCTCGTCGAGGAGTCCGATCTGCTGAATGGTCTCCCTCCGTACTAACATACACGCCCCGAGGAGAAGATCTACGTCGCGGGAATCCCTGTGATCCCAGTACGTCATCAGGTACCTTCCCGTGAGTCTACTTCTGGGAAAAAGACGATTCAACCTGCCGTGATAGAAGAACTCATCCCGGAGACTGGGGAAACTACGAGCGCACTGGGGCTGAATTTCCCCGTCACGTCCAACGATCATCGGCCCTGCCATGCCGACATCTAGGTTTTGATCCATGAATCGTACCATTTCATCAATTGGGCCCGGCGAGCTAGCTTCCGGATCACCTAAAACATCCGAGCCGAGAACAGCGCGTTTCTCGTTTATGTTCGAGAAGATCACCTTAGCCAATCTGGTAGAACGGGGCAGCACGACCACGTCATCATTAAGGACGAGAACGTAACGTCCTGTCGCAGAGACGATCGCGGCGTTGCAGTTCGTGGCATACCCACGCGGGGACTTGTTACGGATGACCCTGATGAAAGGAAATTCTCTCGCCAGCATCTCTGCGCTCCCGTCGTTGGCTGCGTTGTCGACCACGACTATTTCGTATTGGGCCTCGTGCGTGAACGCTTGAATCGACCGTAGGCAATCTCTCAACATTTCACGGTGCCTGTGGGCGATGACCGCGATTGAGACATCCATCGTCGTCTCCTGCCACACCTGCTATCGACCCAGAGGAAACTGAGGGCAATGGTAGCAGCGGCAACTCTCGCTCACCACAGCTTTGCCCTCCTCGACCTTGCCGGCAAAAAGCCCCCGCAGCGCTACTTGCGGTCCGGTATTCCAAGGATCGCCACCATGACCGTTGGCCCAATTGCCCAGGGAATAGGGGTGGCCAAAGGCATGGCAGCAAAGCCTTCGCGTGCCGTCCCACCCCACCGTCGAAACCAGCCAGAGCCAAAAGCACGGCCTTGGCCTGCGTGCTGCCCAAACTGCCGAGGAGGGGAAATCCCGGATGAGCAATCTGTCTACCCCCAGGTGAGATGCCATCTCCTGAACCTTGGGAATCTCATGGCGATTGTGTTTGAAGACGATGAACTGAATCTCCACAAAGGGAAGCTTGCTTCTTGCCTCTTCTTTGGCATCCTTTATTGCTTTGAAGTTCGCCAAAAGCCGGTCCAGATCCCCTCCCTTGCGATAAACCTCATAGGTCTCTTGAGTCACCCCGTCCATCGAGACGATCAGGTAGTCCAGGCCGGACTCGACGATCTCCTCTGCCCCTTGGCGATCTAGGAGCTGGAGGTTGCTGCTGATCGCGGTACCAACACCTTTCTTATGCGCATAGGCGATCATCTTGAAGATGTCCCGGTTCACCAACGGCTCGCCTAGGCCATCCAGGCGCGCGAAGACCACATGTTTGGCTGTACGGTCAATCACTTGAGCGAAGGTCTCGAATTTCATTTGCCCTTTGGGAATCGGGTTATCACCCCTGCCCGTCTCACAGCCGGGACACTGAAAATTGCAGACGTTGGTGGGTTCAACACGCAGTACATAGGGCTTGCCCCTGACTACTGCCTTCTTGGCGGCTAGTTCGTAATGAACAAGCAGCGAATTCGCCACCTTAAGGGGCGTCA
>JAMDCE010000300.1 GCA_023489135.1 Chloroflexota bacterium | reverse complement strand
CTGTACCGTCTGGCTGTGATTCTCGGCGTTGACTTCGCAATCACGCCAGATGAACCGCTTACCGTGCGTCCACATAAAGCGGCGTAAGATCGCTCAAGTAAGGTGGCGCAACAGAGGGGCGGACGTTCTAAAGAAAAAAGGCTGATATATCAGCCTTTTCGCCCTTTAGTGGGTCGGGGTGCCCAGACTCGAACTGGGGACCTCATGGTCCCAAACCATGCGCGCTAACCAACTGCGCTACACCCCGAATCGTTCGACGTGCCGAGCAAGCTATCGTCGTGTTTGAGAAGCTTACCCATTTCACAAACGTTGCCGTCATTGACGGCTACTAGAGTATACCAGAAACGAGGGTGGCGTTCAAGGTTGCCGAGGCGGCTCTTAAGACCTCACACGGTCAACGGGTACGGCCCTCGTCCTAACCCCCTGGGAGAGGGAATTGGGCGCCGAGCTTCACTAGCTTTTTCCCCCTCGATCTGTTATATTTCCACCTGACATAACATACGGACGACGCGGCTTTTTTGCGTTTGGGGAGGAGAGCATGTTGGGACGGGCCAATGCCCTGGGGCAGTTGACTGAGTTCTGGAAGATCATCCGGGAGATGAATCCTGACGTCATCGAGCGCGAAGCGAACGAGCGGTTCAGCCTGGCAATTATCGGGCCCGATGGCCCGAACAAGACCGAAATGGCTGCAGCCCTTGCAGGCGGGCGACCTGTTCTGGCAGGAGCTTTGAACATCGGGAATACTAACGGAATGAACGGGGCGAGAGATCTTCCGGCTGCCGATCTTTACGTTTACGCTCTGCCTGCCAGCAAGGCTACCTCTGTGGAGTACGCTCACGCTATCAACGATGTGGAAGCTGGGGGCAAGCCTGTGGTCCTGGCGATTTGCAGAGATGGATCGAACCTTCCAGATCGAGAACTGCTGGATGCAAGCGATTACCTCTTCTCCACGCTGCCATCTCATCGAATTGTGGTGGTGGACGACAACGACCCATCGGACGTTGTCGATAAGCTCGTGCCAGCTATTATGACCTCGCTGCCGCACTTGCACCTCTCCCTGGCGCGAACCCTGCCTGGTTTCCGCGAGAAGGTTGCGGCTAGCCTGATAATGGAAGTTTCGCGTGTGAATGCCGAGTTTGCCCTCTTCTCCAGCTTGCCAGCGAATATTCCCGTCATTGGCGAGATTATGGCGACTGGCGCAGACCTCTTTGTGCTGACGAAGAATCAGGTGATGATGATCTTCAAGCTGGCGGCAGTTTACGGGAGGAACTTTGATTCCAAGCCGCGCATCGCGCTGGAAATCGCCCCGGTCGTGGGCGGCGCTTTCCTGTGGAGAACGGCTGCTCGAACCATGGTCGGAGTGCTGCCTGGCCTGCTAGCTGCTGTGCCAAAGACGCTGGTGGCGTTCGTCGGCACCTTCGTCGTCGGCAGCATTGCCAGTTACTACTACCATATCGGCAGGAAGCCAACGAAAAAGTTGATGGATCAGTTCCGCCAGGACGCTATGTCTTTCGCCAGCGCTCATTTGCGCGGTTGGAAGGACGCTAGCTCCCTATAATCTCATCCAGCCGTTTGCGGATCTGGCGCGCCTCTTCGACGGCGTCAGGGGCGAGATCGAAGGGAGAAAGTCCCTTGAGATCGGCCTCTATGATTCGCTCACTGCGGGAGATGAACCCGAGTACTGTGATATCAGGTAGGCCGCCAGTGATGAAGTCGCGGTCGCTCTGACTGCCGACTTTGGAGCCGACGACGAGGCATCGATCGATGCCGATGTCCGCGGCCAGACGCTTGATAGTTTCAGCGGTCTGCAGGCTGCGCCGCCCCGGCTCGACGACGACGATGAAGGCATCGACGGAATCTGCGGTCGCTCGTCCCAGGTGCTCGATTCCTGCCTCCATATCTACTATGACCACCTCTTCACGGTAGACGAGCACGTGCCGAAGCAACTGCTTCAACAGCACGTTCTCAGGGCAGATGCAGCCTCCACCGCCGGTTTTCACGGTCCCCATTAGCAGAAGCTTTACGCCTGCGTGCACGCCGGCGAATCGATCGGGGATGTCGTCGACTCGTGGATTCAGGCGAAAGTAAGGCGCCGAAGATCCGGGCTTGGCGCCTGTTCTTTCCTCGATGAGGTCCTTCATTTCGACGATGGGCACTATCTTCTCAGCAGCGTCGGGCGGGAATCCGACGGCCGACGCCAGATTCGCATCGGGGTCCGCGTCGATCGCGAGGACTGGTCGCCCCTCGCTGGCGTATAGTCTGGCGAGCAGGGCGGCTAACGTCGTCTTGCCGACGCCACCCTTTCCGCTGATAGCAATCTTCATTTCTGCGGCTCCTTAATCAAACAATAACCCACAGAGCTATTTTAGCATTTATGGCATGATTTTCGACAGCTTTTTGAGAATGGTTTTCTTGTCCATAGCGCCTATCTGCATGTCGCGAATCACGCCATCTTTGTCGACGAAGAAGCTTGTGGGAATCGGGCGGATACGGTATTTGGTAGCTACGCTCTGGTCTGTATCCAGCACCACTGGAAAGGTGATGCCGAACTCTTTCATAAACTGCGGCACTGCGTTGGGGGCTTCGTCAATGCTGACCGCGAGAATGACCAGGCCATCGGCGGCGCGCTCGCGGTAGACCGTTTCCATAAATGGCATCTCGTACCTGCAAGGAGGACACCACGTCGCCCAGAAATTGATCATGACGGGGCGGCCACGAAAATCGCTCAGGCTCACCTGGTTGCCTTGAGGGTCCTTCAGCGTGAAGTCAGGTGCTAACTTGCCGACGTTCGGTCCAACGCCGGAGGGCGGACCAGACGACTGGCCCGACACTATGGGGATGTCAACGCCTTCGTTGACCACGTAGCCAGCCACGGCCACAAAAATGGCAATCAGGAAAACGTATACGATCCACCTGCTTGAGCCTTTCCGAGAGACGACTTGCTCCTCGATCGTTCTATCTTCCATCTGCTACAGTCCTCCGGGTGTCCAATAGAACAGGTAAGTGAAACGCGTGAGCATATCGGCATAGACCGCAATGCCCATCGCGATGAGCAAAAAGCCGCTTATCGCCGATACCAAGTTGAGACGTCTGTTGAGGCGCTTCAACACGTTCGAAGCGCTGCCTATAGCCGCTCCAGCCGCCAGAAATGGCACGCCGAGGCCCAGCGAATAGGCGATCAGCAGATACGCGCCCTGCCACGCCGTCTCCGTGGTGCTGGCTAGGAACAGGATCGTGCCGAGAATCGTGCCAACGCAGGGCGTCCAGCCAGCGGAAAACGTCACGCCGATGAGGAAAGAAGAAAGGTATCCGAGGCGGGGATTCGGCGTGAAGTTGAGTTTCTTTTCTCTGTAAAGAAACGGAATCTTCAGTATCCCGATCGTGTGAAGACCGAGGATGATGAGGAAAACCCCTCCCACCTGGCGAAGAATGGGTAACTTGTCATAAAGGACGCTGCCCATAAGGCCTACTGAGGCGCCCAGCAGGACAAAGATAGTGCTGAAACCTGCGACGAAAGTCACGGCGTGGATCAAGGTGGGCAGCCGCGCATAGCCAGGTTGTGATGAAGAGGCCGAGGTTCCTGCGAGATGGGTGATATACACAGGGACCAACGGCAGGACGCAGGGAGACAGGAACGACAGTATTCCAGCGCCAAAGGCAACAATTAGAGAGATGCTTTGCGGGTCCATTTCACTGTCCTTCGGTATTTTGCTTGTGTACCAGCGGCTCGATCATCTGTCGCATTCCTATCTCCAGGTGCGGATATGCCAGCCAGATAGTTGCTATGCCAAACAACGTTCCTGTTATGACCCGCAATGTCCAGTTGCTCTCGCGAAAGCCGAACAACTGGGTGAACCCGTCGATCGCCATGGGCGTGATCAAGATCAGGTACCACCGCCAGGAAAGGGGCTTGAGTCGTCTGCGCACGAAGGAGAAGCCTAGCCCTGCAAGGAACATAGATGTGTATATAGCCATGTTCCTCTGGCACATCGCCACCTGGTACCCGAATATGAAATCGGAGCGGAAGGGAAGCTGATGGCAGAGCAGGCGGTAGCTGCTGAATAGGATGCTGCCGGGCCCGAGCAGACCTGCAGACATCAAAGTTGGAGCAAGGAGAGCTCCAGAAACTACGCTAAAGTTGACAAAGTTAAGCAGGGCTAGCCAGTGTGAGCCGAAGAACTTGAGAAACGCCTCGATCCACGAGATTAGCTTTTCGTCAATTGCCCTGCGGGTCGGGGATATGTCATCAACCTCGTACGCCAGTTTGCTCATATCCCTTCTGATCCTGTCCGCTCATTTGGGGAATTCGGTTGATGAGGACCGCAAGTGGAGCGGTAACCAGCACCATGATCAAAGCGATAACTTGCGCCTGGCTCAACCCGAATGCCACCTCAGTATCCACGCGGAAGAACGTGATCCAGAAGCGGCCGATTGAGTAGAGGGCGAAGTACAGCAACATCAACGTGCCTGAAGCGAGGTTACGTGTTCTGAGCTTCCAAAGGATGCCGAAAACGAGCAGGTCCCACAGCAATTCGTAGTCTGCCGCTGGATGAATCGGCACGCCAAGCTCCTGGGCCAGGGAGTTAGGATGCGTGTAAACTACTGCCCAGGGCAGATTGCTGGGAGTTCCCCAGACATCGCCGTTTATCGTGCACCCAATTCGCCCGATTGCCTGTCCGAGAATCAGAGCTGGGGCCGCGACATCGGCGAGCTTGCCAATAGAGATCCCCCGATATCTGCAGAAAACCGCGCCGGCCAGGAGCCCGCCTGCGACGGCGCCGTAAATGGCCAGTCCGCCTTCCTGAAAGGCGAGTATCGCCATAGGATTGCTCAGATAGTAATCCAGTTTGTCGACGACGTGGAACAGTCTGGCTCCGACAATCCCGGCGATGATGGCCCAGGTAAGGAAGGAGTACATGTCATCCTCGGCTATGCCTCGCCGTCTTGCTTCTCGCAGCCCGACGAATGTGCCCCCGATGATTGCCAGGGCGATCATTACACTGTACCAGCGCAAACTATAGTGGCCGATGGAGATCAGAACTGGGTCGATCCCGATAGTAATCATCTAAGCACCCCCACGCCCTCTATTATACACCCATCGCGAATCTGAACGACACGACTGGCGAAAGGGGCGTTCTCGGGGTTATGTGTCACCATAATCAGCGTGAGGCCGCCTTCGTTTAGCGACTTGAACAGGTCCATCACTTCCTGCCCGGTACGGGAATCAAGACTACCAGTTGGCTCGTCCGCAAGGAGTATAGGAGGCTCATTCACGATGGCTCGAGCTATGGCGACTCTCCCTTGCTCGCCGCCTGAAAGCTGGTCAGGGAGGCGTGCAGCTTTGTCG
>JAMDCE010000347.1 GCA_023489135.1 Chloroflexota bacterium | reverse complement strand
GAAGAGGACAGAGGGCCCTGGGCCAGCCGCATTTTTTGCAGGAGGGTCACAAACTTGAAGTCACTATATCCCCCGAATAGTTCGTCCGCACCAAGGCCGGACAGGGCAACCTTGACGCTGCCGGCCGCAGCCTTCGACACAAAGTAGCTGTTCAAAGCATCGTAAGAGGGCTGATCCATGTGCCATACGACGTCTTCAAGCGTTGACACAAGGTCGCGGGCAGTCACGACCACTTCTTGGTGCTCCGTGTGGAAGTGCCGCGCGGCTATTGACGCGTATTGGCGTTCATCGAACCGCTCACCATGGGCTTCGTAGCCTATGCAGAAGGTTCGGACGGGTTGCTGGGTAATTGCGCTCATGAGGCCGACAATCGTGGTAGAGTCGATTCCGCCGCTGAGGAAGGCACCCAATGGTACGTCGCTAATAAGGTGACTCGACACAGCTTGCTGTAACAGTCGGCGCACTTCTAAGGCCGCATCGTGTACCGACAGGGTGTTGACTGGAGACGTCCTAGCTGGTGTCGCCATCTCCCAGTACTTCTCAACGGTGAGCCTGCCGTTGCGGAAAACCAGAGAATGCCCGGGCAGCAAGGCATAAACGTTCTCCCAGATTGTAATGGGAGCAGGAATAGCTCCGAAAGAGAGATAGTGCGAAACTGCGGCATGGTTGAGTGAACGTGGCACCATCCCAGAGGCGATGAGTTGCTTGAGTTCGGACGCAACGAGTAATATTGGCCCGTTCCAAAAATAGTAGAGTGGCTTGATGCCCATGCGATCCCTGGCGGCGAAAAGGGTTCGAGAGGTTCGATCCCAAATTGTGAAGGCAAACATTCCCTGCATGTGACGGACACACTCCGTGCCGAACTCGTCATACAAGTGAGTAACGGTCTCCGTATCACAGTTGCTGACAAGGCGGTGGCCGCGGCGCCGGAGGTCGGCGTTCAACTGTTGGTAGTTGTAGATCTCGCCGTTGTAGACGACCCATGCCGAGCGATCAGCATTCGGCATTGGCTGGTGGCCAAGCTGTGTCGTATCGAGAATGCTGAGCCGGCGCATCCCTAAGGCTGCGTCTTCGTCAAAGAAGAAACCCTCATCGTCAGGACCGCGGTGGACGACGGGTCCTAGCATGTGCCGCAGCGAGGCGGGCGCACATGGGCCTACTATCGCGGCGATACCGCACATTAGACGGCGCTAGCTCGTGCTGTGATCATAAGAGCATTTCCCCAGCGGTTTGGGAATCTCAGCTCGATTTGGGCTAGAGGCAGAACCACCGGCAACAACAGAAAACGCAGGCGTGCGTCACAGACTCGGCAGCTTTCTTCGATGTCCCATGCAAGTGCGCCGAATGGCCCAAACGTGAGACGTACCGCCGTCAGTTCGAAACCCGACTCGCGCAAAATGTGCTGAATGCCATCCGTGTCATAGCCACATCTAACATGGTCGTCTTGGCTCCATTTCTTAAGCCAGGGAAAGTACCGCTTCTGGGGCGTCGTCGGAACGTGAACGAGCAAGAGGCCGCCTGGGCGAAGAGATGCCTTGATGTTGGTGATGGCGGCGACGTCGTCGGGAATGTGCTCAAGGACGTCCACGCAGTAAGCTATATCGAAGACGGCTCTCTCTTGTATTTCGGTTAGGCTTTGAGTTCGAAACTCGGCATTGGTAAGTCGCAGGTGTCTCTTTGCCTCTAGAGCCGTTTGTATGCGTTGAGGGTCATCATCGATTCCAGTCACATGGGCCGTCGGGAATTTCTGCGCCAGGTGCAGGGCGCAACTCCCATCGCCACAACCGGCGTCTAGGATCCTCAATCCCCCGAGTTGAACCGGGCTCATTAGAGAAAACAAATGGGCGTGCCTGATTCTTGGGCCGACCGATAGACTGCCCAGCATGGTTCGCGACGCGGTGCGCCACCAGCGGGGCACATTGGACTCCATCACATTCTCCCCCGACCCAGCAACGATTGATAGATGTTTTCCAAGTTTGCCAGTTGAAGCCGCGATTCAAACTTGCGGTTCACGTGTTGGCGCGCCGTTTCTGAAAGCTTGCGACGCTGTGAGGCGTCTCTGAGCAGTTCCGTAATACTGCGGCTCAGGGCGGCTGAGTCCTGTTTCGGGAACAGAATGCCCGTTTCTCCGTGGGACACCACAAACGGAACGGCGGCGGCATTCGCGGCGATGACGGGTAGGCCTGCGGCCATAGCTTCGATCAGCACAATGCCAAAGGCCTCGTACAACGTGGGGAAAACAAACATTGTGGCCTGTTGGTAAGCCGCGATCAACTCGGTGCGAGAAACCTGACCGGCAAAAATGAGATTCTGGTTACATTTCAGCTCGGCCGCCAACTGCTCAATCGTGGCCCGTTGGCCGCCGTCCGGACCGACCAGCACAAGGACGGGCTCAGGATCGCGTGCGAGCGTGGCCGCAAAGGCACGCAATAGGATATCAAGACCCTTTTCAGGGGCGATTCTTCCCACAAACAACAGCACGGGCGTCTGGGTTGAGTCGATTCCAAATTTCGCGTAGAAGGACGGGGAGGGACGCTCGAACTCTGCCACATCGATCCAGGGCGGCACAATCTCGAAGCGCTTCACGCGAAACCCTGATCTCTCGATCAACTCCTTTTCAAATTCGGATATGCAGAGCACGACGTCTGCTTTCATCACGATGCGACCCATCGTGTTGTGGTACAGCCTCCACTTTGCTGTGTGGGGCGAGTAGTAATACGGGCTGAGTACGAACGGAATCCTTCTTAGATAGGCCGCTAGCGCCGTGAGGTCGGCGGTCGTGTAGTAGAAGGAATGTCCGTGGAGGATGTGGGCAGTCACTTTTGCTAAGTTGCGTGGTAGCGTAGGTATCACCGGATAGCCTTTAACACTTGGGAAATATTTGGCATGCAGTCTATAGGTGCGAACGCCGCTCCGGTCCACCGTCGAAGCATCATTCAGGTAGGTGCCGAGCGTGTGCTGGTCAAGGTCGGAGGTGTATACCGTGACCTCGTGGCCGAGAGATGCCAAGCCGTCGGAGAGTTGTTGGACGTAGCGCTCGACGCCCCCGATTGCAGGGGGGTATCGAATCGCAGAATGTACTACGTGCATTGAGTGAGACCCCTTGAAATGGTTCAGGTACCGATGCGCTAGCGGGATGCCACCTGGTACGCCTAAAGTATGTGGCGTCGGAAACGTAAGGAGACGCCGTAGTTGACCTGTCAACGAAAAGGCACGCAATTGAGCATGCTGTAATCGGCTGGCTATAGGGAGCGCCGAATTCTCATCATAGGTAGCGTGGATCGCGATCCGCGCTACCGACTGGCCCAGCCCAGAACGTTGGCCTGTGACCCCACCGGGGCGCAGGAGAGCGTACCCGCTGGAGCAGCCACGCGATTGGGGGCAGGTTCACCTTCTGGTTGCGGCCATTACGATGCTCAGACCTCGATGCGCAAAGTATGGAATTCGGCGAAGACCCTGCATGTGACGCGCGGCCAGGAACATTAGGCCCAGGTGGAGCGGAAACGGATTGATGGTATGCGTTGTCTGGACCGAGAAGCCCGCCGACTCGACACACTCCACCAATTGGCGCACAGTGAAGATGGTGTAGTGTGACGGATCGTCAAACCATGCGGGTCGAGGGAAGCACTTGTTGGGAGTCACGATAACAAGCTTTCCCGCTGGGCTGAGAACTCGCCTCCATTCGCTAAGGACGGCAGCAGGATTTGCGAAGTGTTCAATGAGATGCTGAGCTACTATCTTCGTGAAAGACGCGTCGTGGAATGGCAAGAGGCAGGCGTCAGCAGCGACAGTAGCCACGCCTCGGGCACGGCCAGATGCGAGACCAATCGCGACATCTATCCTGTCCACTCCCACAACCAATTCGCACCCGCACGTCTCCAGAAAAGCCAGCAGAGCACCGCCGCCACATCCTACCTCCAAAATCCTGTCACTAGGGAGAGGACGCAGTAAGTGGACTATTGCGGACAGCTCTGCCCCTCTTTTCTACGCGGTTTCCCTTTTGCCAAAGTAGGTTCTATCGTAACGCATACTAAGTGGCGACCGGGTTGGCGGTTGTATTGGAACAATTCCTTCGGCGCATAGGCTCAGCGTTTCGACCCTGAGACAATGTAGTAGAAACCGAGGAGGTCCGCGATCGGCGATCCGTCGAGCCGTGAGGTCAGCAGATTGAAGACCTTCGCAACATTGTACTCCATTAGACGGAGCAGCGGGACCCGCGTAGAAAAGAGGGTCCGAGGAAGGTGGATTCCCTGAGATACAACAGACAAATCGTCCAAGGTGGCGGATTCTCTGAAGATGTTCTCAATTTCGGATCGAGGTAGCGAACGCTCAAAGATCTGGGCCATGCGAGATGAGCGCCCACCCTTGAAGAGGCGGCCGGCACCGTCGAGCGACCTGAACAAGGAGAACTTCCTTGGAACGATGTCCGAATATAATAGGCCCCCTGCGCGAAGGACGCGAGCCATCTCTGACACGACTGGTCTCGCATCCTCGAAATGTTCCAGTAGACCTGTGCTGAGGACAAGGTCGAAAGTGGCATCGCGAAAGGGCAGTAGGTACGCATCGCACGCGATTAGGTCAATCTCCGAGCGTGCCGCGTCGAAACGAATTCTGGCTAGTTGTAGCGCGCTCGGCGCCATGTCGATACCAACGACCCGCCACCCGAGCGAGGCGAGTAGAAGCGAGAGGCGCGCCGAGCCGCACCCGACCTCCAGGGCAAGCCCTGCCTTTGGAATGCGTGGGCACAAGTACCGAATCTTCATCTCGTCGATGATGTCCCAAGTTGACCTCTTGAGCTTTGCAGGATCAGCACACTGCTGGGCCCACAAGGGTTCCCACAGATCGGGCGAACCAGACTGAAAGTTCATACTCGAAGCCTGCATCCACGGTTAGCGATCGTTCCAGCGAAAACCAGCCACGAGTTTTTGATCAGATGACCATGGTCCAGCTTGAGACCCAGAACGAGAGCTAGGTATGCAGCTAGGCCACATACAGCGCAAGCGCCAACCAGGGCTAAATCACGGGCATTGTCCAGCGCGAGGGAATATGAGCCAGGATGTATCCAGAGAGGAAGGCTCCAAACTACTGTAGGAACCATACAGGCAAAGGAGTATCGTCCTAGGAAGCGGAACATCCCGTGCGAGCCAATGGAAGACACGAGGAAGTGCCGCTTACTAAAGGTTAAACAGTACAACGTTGCTACAAGCACAAATGAGAGTGCCCGCGCAAATGCCAATCCGCCGGGACCAAACATGCGAGTGAGGCCGAGCGCTATTAAGGCGTAAACGGAGAGGTTGACCACCTCAATTATGAGGGGCGTAACTGTGTCCTGCGTTGCATAGAACCCTCGCTGCACCATGCCCGCTATACCCGTTGGCATCAGCCCCAAAGCAT